>JAGVGV010000733.1 GCA_020056895.1 Deltaproteobacteria bacterium | reverse complement strand
TGTACGACGTGACCGGGGAGAAGGAACTGGAGGAACTGGAGCGAATTTACCGGAATCTGTTCATCACCATGGCCCAGGGCGTGGTGTATCAGACCGCGGACGGCCGGATCATCGACGCCAACCCGGCCGCCTTGGAAATCATGGGGTTGACCATCGACCAGATCCGGAGCAGGACCTCCCTGGATCCCCGCTGGTTGGCGATTCACGAGGACGGATCGGAATTTGACGGTGAAGAGCACCCGGCCATGATTGCCCTTAAAACCGGCGAACCGGTCTCGGGCGTGGTCATGGGGGTGTTCAACGCCCGGGAGGAGGACTGGCGATGGATCAGAATTCACGCCGTACCCCGGACTCTGCCGAATCAAAGCCAACCCTATCAGGTTTTTACCACCTTCGATGACATCACCGAAGTCAAACGCCAGCAGGATGAACTCCGAAGGTTGAACCATGCGCTGACCGCCCTTTCCGGCGCGAACCGCCTGGTGATCCGGGCTCAGGAGGAACAAACTCTTTTAAGCGAGGTCTGCCGGTTTTTGGTGGGGACGGTCGGGTTCGAGCTGGCATGGGTGGGGTATGCCCGTGACGACGAGACAAAAACCGTGGAGCCCGTGGCCGCGGGCGGCCTGGGGGTGCTCGATGAGTCCCCCGCTTCCATCCGGATCACCTGGGCCGATGATGATTTCGGCCAGGGACCGCCGGGAACGGCCATTCGGACGGGACGCCCGGCCCTTTGCCACGACATGCTCCTGGCGTCTAAAGATATCCCCTGGAAACAAGCGGTTGCCGTCAAAAGCATCACCTCCGCCGTTTCGCTCCCTTTGATTCATCAGGGACGTGCTTTCGGCGCTCTGAATATCTATTCCAAGGTCCCCTATTACTTCGATGAAACCCAACTGGGTCTGTTGATCGACCTGGCCGGCAACCTGGCCTTTGGTGTCCAGAGTTTGAGGACCTGGGAACAACTTTCCGATCGGAAGCGGGAACTCATCGAGTCCGAAGCCAAGTACCGGTCGGTGGTGGACAGCGCCACCGTGGGAATCGCCATCATTCAAGGCGGCGTATTTCGTTTCGTTAATCCCAAGGTCGAGGAACTCTATGGTTGTTCACTGGGTGAACTCAGCATCCGTCCATTTTGGGATTTCGTTCACCCCCAGGATCGGGAGATGGTGCAATCCCGTTACCTGGCCCGGATGAAAGGGGTGGAGCTTTCTCCGGATTATACTTGCCGAATCATCAACAACGAAGGGGATACCCGGTGGGTCGCGGTCAAGGATCGACGTTTGACATGGGAAGGGCAAAAAACCGTTCTGGGCTTTCTGCTGGATATCACCCAGCAAAAGAAATTGGAAGAACAGTACCGCCATTCCCAGAAGATGGAAGCCGTGGGCGTTCTGGCCGGCGGTATTGCCCACGACTTCAACAATTTGCTGCAGATCATCGGCGGATACACCGAAATAATGATGATGCAGGCCACGTCCTCAGACCAGGAAAAAGACGATATTGGAGAAGTTTTGCGGGCCGTTGAGCGGGCCGTTGAACTTACCCAAGGACTCCTGGCATTCAGCCGAAAAGTGGAAAGCGTGATGCGGCCGATGAACCTGAACGAACAGGTTCAACACGTTTTGAAACTTCTTTCCCGAACGTTGCCCAAAAGCATAGAAATCGCCATGAATTTGGAAGAGGGTTTAACCAGAGTCAGCGGGGATCCGGCTCAAATAGAACAAGTGATAATGAATTTGGCCGTGAATGCCCGCGACGCCATGCCCAAGGGCGGAAGCCTGACCATTGAGACCAAGTCCGTTCAGGTCGAATACCCCCATCCGATATTGGATTACGGAGCACGACGGGGTCGGTATGTCCAGGTGATGATCCGTGATACCGGGATAGGCATGGACGCCTATACCATGGCGCGGATGTTCGATCCTTTTTTCACCACCAAAGGGGTGGGCAAGGGGACGGGATTGGGGCTTTCCATGGTGTATGGTCTCGTGAAAAACCACGGAGGATACATTGACTGCCGGAGCCAACCCGACCAGGGAACCCAATTTATCCTCTATTTCCCCGAGGACGGCGCCGGGCTGGAATTGGTGGATGGCGGGGAATTGGACCTTGAAACCCTGAAGGGCGCCGCCCGGATCCTTATGGTGGACGATGAACCCCAGATTCACATGGTGGTCAAAAGATACCTGGAATCAACCGGATACACCCTTCGGTCCGCCATTTCCGGCGAGGAGGCGGCGGATATCTTCGAACGGGATTCACGAATGATCGACTTGGTGCTGCTGGACTTGATCATGCCGGGCATGGGCGGGGAGCGATTATTAAAAAAAATCCGTGAGATTAATCCCGAAATCCCGGTAATCATCGTCAGCGGAGCCAGGGAGGAGGACATGGCGGAATATTCACGGAGTATCGGCGCCCAGGCCTTTCTCAAGAAGCCCTTTACACGAAAGGAGATGCTTGCTATTCTTCATCAAGTCCTTTCCGGCGGTAATTACCTGGCGCCCGGGCCCCGGTAAAAAAGGGGGCGGAACCAGGCCCATTGGGAGTGGAGATTCCGAAGATGGCGGAGAAAGATCGAGCAACGCCGACTCAAATAAAAATACTGGCGATCGACGATGAACCTCAGATCACCCGGTATCTGCAACGGTTGTTGACGCCCCTTGGTTTTGAAGTGGTTCCGCTGAACGATTCGACGAAAGTGGAAGAACAAATACTGTACCGCGACATCAATATGGTGATCACCGATCTGAACATGCCCAACCGGAACGGCTTGGAAGTCTTGAGAATCATCCGGCTGAACCGGCCCGAGGTACCGGTGATCATGCTGACCGGATATGGAACCATCGATTCCGCCGTGGAGGCGAGCAAATTGGGCGTGGCCGAATTCCTCGCCAAGCCGATAGACAAAGAAAGAATCGTTTCTTTAGTGAAAAAGTACGCGATGTCCGATTTGCATCTTCCGGACCGTGTCAAGAACATGATTAAAAGCCGGACATTGGCCACGAAACCGGCTCATGAACAGGAAAAAATCGTTTTAAAGGAGGAAATTGTCACCAGCGGATCCATTCCCGAAGGATTCGTTGAAGTTCCCTTTGAAAACGTGGTTCCCGGCGAAACCATTCCCTTCAATTTTTACATCCAGCTCTTCAATAAAGCCGATGGTCAACATTATCTCCGGCGTTTGCTGAAAAAAGATTCCATGTATACCGCCTCTTTGCATAATATCCTTTCACAACGGAGGCTTTCGCGCGTATATATTCACGAAT
>JAGVGV010000579.1 GCA_020056895.1 Deltaproteobacteria bacterium | reverse complement strand
TGGGCCTGTTTTTTCGGGCCATCCAGAAACAAGGGGCTTGGGACCCGGAATCGATCCGGGAAGGCCTTTTATCCATGGGACCCTACATGGGCGTGACCGGCCGGATTGAATTCCGCGGCCATGGCGACCCGGTCCGCGGGGCCGTATTGTTGCGGATTGAAGGCGGCCGGGCCCGTTTTTACCGGGAACTGTCTCCCACGGACCCGGCGCCATGACCCCCATGGAATCCGACCGGTCCGAAGGCCGACGAACGCTCTTGGCCTGGTTTCAGACCCTGATGGGCCGGATGGTCGCCTATTATCTGGTCCTATCCCTGATTATGGTCAGTCTCGCCGGGTACCTGGCGCTGGTGCTTTCCACGAGAACCATCGAGGAATCCGTTTTTGAACGCTTGAGGCTGGCGGCGGATCTGAAGGAAAACGCCCTTCGGGTCTGGCTGGACGAACGGTTCGGCGACGTGGTGCTGCTTTCGATGTCGTCCGAATTGATCGAACCGGTGGAACAAAGCGTGGCCTATCCCGAAGCATCTCTTCAGGCCCGACGAGCCCGCCATGAGCTGACGCGTTTTTTGGGCCAGGTGCTCGTGGCCAAACCCGGGTTCGATAAGGTATTCGTGCTTTCGTACGACGATGCCCGAATCATGGCCTCCAGCGATCAGTTGGATATCGGCGGATTCCGGATGTATGCCCGATATTTCAAGCAGGGCCGGTTCGGCCCCTTTATCCAGGACGTTTATCCTTCGCCGGAAACGGGACGGCCCGCCATCACCATCGCCGCGCCGATCAAGAATCGGTCCGGGGCTATTTTGGCCGTTTTGGCGGCCCATTTGGACCTGGAACGAATGGACCGGCTGATGGCTCAGCGCCCCGGGGAATCGGGTGAAACGTACCTGGTGGACCGGTTCAACGTGTTCATTTCGGGCCAGCGGTTCGGCCGCCAGACTTTTCCCCGAGGCGTTCACAGCCCGGGGATCGACGGCGCCATCCAGGGCCGGTCGGGCGAGGGGTTGTATCGGAATTACGCCGGAGAGCCGGTGATCGCCGTATACCGCTGGCTGGAAGAAACCCATCTGGCGCTCCTGATCGAAATACCTCAGGCCCAGGCCTTTGCTCCGGCCCGAGGGTTGGCCTGGACCATTTTCTGGGTGGGGCTGGCTTCGGTGGCGGCGCTGTCGATCGGAGTGTTTTTTCTGGCGCGGTGGATCGCCCGTCCGATCCAGGCCATCGCCAACGCGGCCCGGGAAGTCGGCCGGGGCCGGCTGGATCAGACCGCGCCGGTTCTGGTGGGCGGGGAGATTGGCGTATTGGCCACGGTGTTCAACCAGATGACCCGGGACCTGGCCCGGACCCTGGAAGAACTGCGCCTGAACGCGGATAAATACCGCCATCTGTTCGATAACGCCCCGGACGGCATCGTCATTGCCCGGCCGGGAGGGCGGGTGGTGTCGGCCAACCCTACTTTTTTGAACATGTTTCGGTTGACGGTGCTGGACGAAATGGCGGGCCGGAGCTTTTGGGACCTGTTCGCCGCGGGGCCGGACGCCGAAAAAATCCTGGAGGACATGAATATCGAAGGCGCCCGGCCCAGCTTCGAGGCCGACATGAAGGACCCCAGCGGTCGAACGTTTCGGGCCGGGGTGTCCATGAGCGGCATCACATATGAAAACCAGGCGGCGGTTCAGGCGGTGATCCGGGACGTGACCCGCCTTCGGGAGGCCGAACGGGAACTGAGGCGGACCCGGGATTACCTCAGGAGCGTCATCGATTCCATGCCGTCCATCATCATCGGCGCGGATGGCGAGGGGCGGATTACCCAATGGAACCGGAAAGCGTCGCAGGCCACCGGTCAGAGCCCGGAAGCGGCCGCGGGACGACTTCTGGAGGAGGTTCTGCCCGGCCCGGTGATTCGGTCCGAAGAAGTGGCTCAGGCCATCAAGGCTCAAAAGGAACGGAAACTCGAACGAGTCCCCGTCACCTGGGGGACCGACCCCCGAATTCTGGATGTGACCATCAGCCCCCTGATGGCCGAAGATATTTCCGGCGCGGTGATCCGGGTGGACGACGTGACCAGCCGGGCCCGCATCGACGAACTGATGGTTCAGACGGAGAAAATGATTTCGGTGGGCGGGTTGGCCGCAGGCATGGCTCACGAAATCAACAACCCTTTGGGCGGGATTCTCCAATCGGCGGAAATGATGGCCCGCCGGTTGTCCCCCAAAGACCCCCGCAACGCGGAAGCGGCCCGGAAAAGCGGGACCACCATCGAGGCCCTGGAAGCCTATCTGGCGGACCGGCGGATCGACTTTTTTCTCGAGGGCATTCGGGAATGCGGTTTGCGGGCGGCCCGGATCGTGCGGGACATGCTGGGGTTCAGCCGCCGGTCCGAAGGCCGGAAAAATTCGGTGAATCTGGCCGAAGTGCTGGACAAGGCCGTGGATCTGGCCGCGAGCGATTACGATTTGAAGAAACTGTACGATTTTCGCCGGATTTCCGTGGTGAAGGAATACCAGCCCGGCGTGGCCTCGGTGGTGTGCGAACCGGGCAAGATCGAACAGGTGATCTTGAACCTGTTGAAAAACGCGGCCCAGGCTCTGTACGAAGCCCCCGCGTCGGACGGCTTGCCCACCATACGGTTGAGGTTGTGGCAGGAGGACCAACGGGTCCGCATCGAAGTGGCCGATAACGGCCCGGGCATGGACGAGGACACCCGGCGGAGAATCTTCGAACCCTTTTTCACCACCAAGCCCGTGGGCATCGGCACGGGCCTGGGGCTTTCCGTTTCATACTTCATTATCGCCGAAACCCACGGTGGAT
>JAGVGV010000392.1 GCA_020056895.1 Deltaproteobacteria bacterium | reverse complement strand
GGACCGAACGTACGGACGGCCGCCTTTATGCCTGGTTCGGTCCAACCACCCCGATTTCGCCGGCCGAAAAAGCTGGCTCTTCACCCCCGAAGGTCATCTCCAGGCCCACGCCGTGGAAGTAGACGTGTATGAAAACCTTGGAGAATCCCAGGACACCGGAGCCTTTTTGGGCGTGGACGTGGGGTCCACCAGCACCAAGGCGGTCCTGATGCTGGCCGACGGCCGGGTTCTGGCCGGCTTTTACACCCGCACCGCCGGCCGGCCTCTGGCCGCGGTTCAGGCCCTGTTGGCGGCTCTGACCCATGCGGCGGACCGGGAAAAGGTTACGCCGAAAATCGTTGGGCTGGCCACCACCGGATCGGGACGGAAATTATCGGGCCGGGTCTTCGACGCCGACCTGATTCTGGATGAAATAACGGCCCATGCCCGGGCCGCCGTCCGGCTGAACCCCAACGTGGATACCATCATCGAAATCGGCGGTCAGGACGCCAAATTCACCACCCTAAAAGACGGCCGGGTCACGTTTTCGGTAATGAACACCGTCTGCGCCGCCGGCACGGGCAGCTTCATCGAAGAACTGGCCGGCCGGTTGAACTGTTCCCTGGCCGACTATTCGGCCCGGGCCGAGGGCCGGCCCGCGCCCGTTACCAGCGACCGGTGCACGGTATTCATGGAGCGGGACGTGAACCAGTATTTACGGGATGGATACACGGTGGACGAAGTGCTGGCGTCGCTGCTCCATTCCATCCGCGAAAACTACCTGACCAAGGTGGCCGTGGAACACCTGATTGGCCGGGTGGTGCTGTTCCAGGGCGCCACGGCCAAAAACCGGGCCTTGGTGGCCGCCTTCGAACAGCGCCTGGACCGGCCCATCCATGTATCCCGGTTCTGCCATTTGACTGGAGCGTACGGCGCGGCGCTGACGTTGGCCGACCAGAGCGCGGCCGCCACGGCCTTCAAAGGCCCCGCTTCCTTTCAAAGCCCCATTCCGGTGGAAAGCGAAGTCTGCGGCCTGTGCAACAACCACTGCAAGATCACCGTGGCCGATCTGGGCGGCCGGAAAGCCGCGTACGGCTTCCTTTGCGGCCGGGATTACGACACCCGATCGTTCGTGGACAACAACCGCTCCGGCTTCGACCTGATGAAAACCAGGAAAAAGGCGTTTGCCCTCCCCCCCCGCAAGGCGGTCCCGGACGGGATGACCATCGGCCTGCCGGCCGGTTTGCACCTCCATGAAGACCTGCCCCGCTGGAAGGTGTTTTTCGGCGAACTGGGCGTCCGGACCATCACCAGTGAACACCATACGGCCGCCCTGGCCGAAGGCAAACGGCTGTCCGGAGCCGAATTCTGCGCCCCCATGATGGCGCTTCACGGCCATGTCCGGTACCTTTTGGACCAGGGGGCCAATCACGTGTTCCTGCCCGTGTACCTGGAACAGCGTACCGGGCAACGGGACGTGCGGCGGCAGTACTGCTATTACACTCAGTACGCCGGAGCCCTTTGCGCCGGCGTGGCCTCGTTCAAGGAACGGGACCGGATCGTTTCGCCCGTGGTTCATTCGATCTACAATCCCTTTTACGACCGGGTCCAATTGTACCGGGCGCTCAAGGCCATCCCGGGGTTCAAACCGGGATTTTTCGATGTATCGGAAGCCGCCGCCAAGGCCGAAGCCTTTTGCCAGGACGCCCGAAAACGGCTGATGGAAACCTACCGGGACCAGGTTCCCCGGGACGATATCCACGTGGTGCTCCTGGGCCGGCCGTATTCCATCCTTTCCCCGACCATGAACAAGGGCATTCCTCAGATTGTCGGCGCCTTGGGCGTCCGGGCCTTTTACCAGGACATGCTGGACCTGAACCCGGAGGAAACCGCGCCGCTGCAACCTCTTTTGGATGAAATCCACTGGCGCCACGGCGCCCTGATTCTCGAAGCCGCCTGGGCCGCCGCGCGGACCCGGGGCGCGTACCCCGTGTTCGTGACCTCGTTCAAATGCACTCCGGATTCCTTTATCGTGGACTATTTCAAGCGGATCATGGACGCCCACCAAAAGCCGTACCTGGTGCTCCAGCTCGACGAGCACGATTCGAACGTGGGGTACGAAACCCGGATCGAAGCCGCGCTAAGGTCCTTCCGCAACCATTGGGACGCCATCCGAAAGGATATCGAAACCGAAACCGCTCCGGCCCGGCCTCCGGTTCCCAGACGCCTGTTGAAACTGGGCGATAAAACCCTCTTTCTGCCCCGGTGGGACGCCTTTTCCCAGCGGCTGATCGTGGCCAACCTGAAACGAGGCGGCCTGGACGCCCGGCTGCTGGAATCCAGCGACGACGGCATGCGCCTGGGACTGGCCCGCAACACGGGCCAATGCATTCCCCTTCAGATCGTGGCCCAGGAATTCATCGACAACGTTCAAGCCGCCGGCCTGGACCCCGGCCGGTGCGCCCTATGGTTCCTCGAATCCAAAATCGCCTGCAACCTGGGGCTGTTCGGCCACCACGTCCAGACCATTCTGGAAGATTACGGTCAGGGCATGGAAAAAGCCTCGGTGTACCAGGGGCTGTTGTCTTTCATTGACCTTTCGTACCGGTATCCTTTGGATACCTATTTCGCCTACCTTTTCGGCGGAGCTCTCCGGCGGTTGGTCTGCCGCTGGCGGCCCTACGAGGCAATCCCCGGCCAAACCGACCGGGTGGCGGCCGAATGCCTGGACATGCTGGAACAAACCTTTTCCGGCCAGGGAACCAAAACCGAAGCCGCCATGGAATTGGTCCGCCGGTTCCAGGCCATTCCCCGGCGGCCCGGCCAGAAACCCAAGGTGGCCATTTTCGGCGATCTGTACGTCCGCGACAACGAAACCATGAACCGCGACCTGGTGCGAAAAATAGAAGAGGCCGGCGGCGAAGTGGTCACCACCCCCTTCACTCACTACTGCCGGATGGTCGCCCCCACTTATGTGCGCAAATGGTTTTTCGAAGGCAAATACTTCGATATGATCACCAGCGAAGCGCTTATGTTCACCCTCCACCAGTTGGAACGAAAATATTGGCGGATTCTGGAACCGGTGATGGGAGAATCCCTCCCCGAATACGATGAACCTCCGGCCCGGATTCTTTCGCGGTACGGCGTTAAGATTGAAAACACCGGCGAATCGGCGGACAACCTATTGAAAATCCACTATCTTCTCAAGGAACATCCGGACCTGTCCCTCTTCGTCCAGACCAGCCCGGCTTTTTGCTGCCCGTCCCTGGTCACCGAAGGCATGGCCCGCCAGATCGAAGAGGAAACCGGAGTGCCGGTGGTGTCGCTGACCTATGACGGCACCGGATCCAATCCCAACGAAGCCGTGATCCCCTATCTGAAATTCCCTCGAAACCGCCGTCCTGTAGGTCCCGAAGCCAACGACCGCCGACGCTTGGAACTTTTTCCCTTGATGGTGCTCTATACGTGAAAAAGCCGGCCGGCCGGCCGAATGATCGGGACGGTTGAGGCTCGGCGAAGAACCGGAACTCCTTGGGGAGGGAATCATGAACGAAACCATCATCGACGTCGTTATCCTGGGGTCCGGCCCGGCCGGGCTCCAGGCCGCCATTCACGCCGCCCGGGCCAAAGCCGACGTGTTGGTTCTGGGCCGCGAACAGAAAAGCAGCCTGGCCAAGGCTCATGTGGAAAACTACTGCTGCCTGGGGCGGATGGACGGTGAAGTCCTGCTCCAGGAAGGCCGCCGTCAGGCCGAAGCGTCCGGGGCCCGGTTCCTGACCGAAGACGTGGTGGAAACACGGAAGGAACCCGGCGGCCTGTTCCGGCTGAAAACCGAAAGCGGAACCCACGTACTGACCCGATCCCTGATTCTGGCCATGGGTATTGCCCGGAACAAGCTGGGCGTGGCCCGGGAAAAGGAGCTGTTGGGCCGCGGGGTAAGCTACTGCGTGGACTGCGACGCCGGGTTTTATCGGGGGGAAAAGGTGGTCGTGGCGGGCGGCGAAAGCGCGGCTCTGTCCGGAGCCCTGACCTTGCTGCTGTATGCCTCGGAAGTCCACCTGGTGGCGGATCGGTTCCAGGTGACCGACACGTTGGCTTCCCAAGTCCGGTCGAGCGGCGTTGTCCTCCACGAGGGCCGGAAGGTCAAGGAAATCCTGGGAGCCGACCAAGTGACCGGTTTGATGCTGGACGACGGCACGAAAATCGACGCGGCCGGCTTGTTCATCGAATTGGGAGCCAAGGGCGCGTTGGAGCTGGCTTCCGTTTTGGGCGTGGCCTTGGATCCGGAAACCATGAAATTCATCCAAACGGACAAGAAACAGGCCACCAGCGTCCCCGGCGTTTGGGCCGCCGGCGACATTACCGGCCCCCCCTGGCAGGTGGCCAAGGCCGTGGGCGAAGGCTGCGTGGCCGGCCTGGAAGCCGCGTCGTTCGCGAAGAAATTGAGATAATGTATATGGT
>JAGVGV010000338.1 GCA_020056895.1 Deltaproteobacteria bacterium | reverse complement strand
GTCGCGCCGGCCAACCCCCGCCCCAGCCGCAGGTGAAGCCTCGTGGGGACCGTCGGCGCGGCGGGTCGGAACCGGGCCGCTCCCCGGCCGATAATCAGCGACAACAACGCGGCTCCGAAAAAACAGGCCAAAAGAATCCATAACTGATGGCGGGCGGCCGGAGAGGTCAGGCGGTCCGCCGCACGCCCAAGCACCGTGGGAATCCGGGGCGCCTTTTCCACGATCAACCGGAACCGGCCCACGACCAGACTCGCCAGGTGGTCCACGGCATTGAACAACCGGTCGATAATCCGGGCGCCGATCTCTTCCGGAGCCTGTGTTTCGCTTTTCTCCTGGGCTCGAAGCGCGGCCAGAGCCTTTAACCGGGCCAGAAAGGCCGCTCGCTGGGTGTCGTTTTCCAGCGTCGCGATCAGGTCCTTCAGCTCTTCATCGGTCACTCCAGCCCGGGCCGAGTCCGCTGGAGGCGTTTCCGCCGCTGGTGTTTGGGCCAGGGCCGAAGCCGAACACAGCCAAACCAGGAGCAGAACCGCCAGGAATCGAGGGACCGCCCGCCGGGTTCGATGGCCCGCAATCCGGAGTCGATGGATGATTTTTCTGACCATATCGTTCATCTTTCTTCAAAAAAACGAATCGGGAACTTTGGAGCGTACCGGTTTTCTTGGCCCCAAAGGCATCCTACCCCAAACCGCAAGCGGACGGCAAGGCTGTTTATTCCCTTGATTCCCCTTGTAATTCCTCGTTTTCCAGGCTATTATTGAAGTTCACGGCGATGGTGGCATGGGGGATCCGGACGATCTCCGACGCACGGCCCCTTGGGGTGGAAAGGATCGAAACCGATGCGTGTAACGTGTTTGGGCGCAACCCGTATGGTAACGGGTTCCTGTTATCTGGTGGATACCGATGATGTCCGCTTTCTGGTGGATTGCGGGATGTTCCAGGGCGGCAAGCAGATTGAGCAACGGAACCAGACCACCCGCAATTACCGGGTGAAGGAACTGTCCGGCATTTTCATCACCCACGCCCACATTGACCATTCGGGGCTGGTTCCCCGCCTGGTCCGGCAGGGATATGCCGGCCCGGTCTGGGCCACCGAGGCAACCTGCGATTTATTGAAAATTCTGTGGCTGGATTCGGCCCACATCCAGGAAATGGAAGCCGAATGGCAAACCCGTAAGAACAAGCGGCAGCACCGGCCGGTCATCGAACCCCTGTACGAAACCGCCGACGCCGAAGAAGCCATCCGGTTGCTGGTCCCCCTGCCCATGGACGAAATCGTGGAACCCCTGGACGGCGTTCGGGCCCGGTACGTGACCGCCGGCCACATCCTGGGCGCGGGCAGCCTGTATTTGGAATTGACAAACCATTCAAGCCAACATCGGTTGGGTTTTTCCGGGGATCTGGGCCGTCCGGGCCAATTGATCATCCCGGACCCGGAAGAGCTGCCTCAGGTGGATACCCTGTTCATGGAAACCACGTACGGCGGCCGACTTCACAAGGGTATCGAAGCCAGCATTGAAGAATTGATCCAGGTGGTCAACGACGCGTACCGCGATGGCGGCAAGGTCATCATTCCCGCCTTTGCCGTGGAGCGGACTCAGGAGATCATTTACACCCTGGCCGGGGCTTGGCGTGAAAACCGCATCCCCCAGGATATGCCGGTATTTCTCGATTCGCCCCTGGCCATCAGCGCCACCCAAATCTTCCAGCGCCATCCGGAACTTTATGACGATGAAGCCTTGGCCCTGATGGACAACGGCCACACACCCATCAATCTGCCCAGTCTCCGGTTTACCCCTTCCACCGAGGACAGCCGCAAGATCAACGATCACAAGGGACCGGCGGTGATCATCGCCGGCAACGGCATGGCCAGCGCGGGCCGGGTGAAGCATCATCTTAAACACAATCTCTGGCAGACCAACTGCCACGTGGTCATTGTGGGTTTCCAGGCCGAAGGAACTCTGGGCCGCCAGCTGGTGGAAGGCCGGACAAGAGTCAGACTGTTCCGGGAAGAGGTGGTGGTTCGAGCCAAGGTCCACACCATCGGCGGCTTTTCGGCCCACGCGGACCAGAACGAACTGCTCGCGTGGCTCACCCCCTTGGCTCACCCCGGTCTGAAGGTGAACCTGATCCATGGTGAAGAAAGCGGGGCCATGACCTTTAAGCAAGTGGCCCAGGCCCGGTTCCCCAAGGTCCAGTTCAATGTGCCTCAATGGCGGGAAGTGATCCAACTTGGGCCGGTGGGTGAAGTGGAAGCGCCGGCGCCGATCCCGCGTGAACTTTTGGCCGTTCGCACCGAAGCCGTGGCCCTCCGCCTGGAACGTTTTCACGAACGGATGCTGGCCGGCCTGGCCCACATGGATTCGGCCTCCCTGGCCATACTGGAAAAAGCTTTGGACCAGGTGGAACGAACCACCCGCTGAGCATACGCCCATCGCCCTTCCCGGTTCTCCCAGGTCCGGGAGGGTGATGGGCATACGTCGAGAACGAGAAAAACCAGATATTCGGACCCCCAATTGTTCCCAATTTAGGAATTTTAGAGGATTGTCCCGGCCGGGTTCACCAGCGGAGGATCCGAATGGGTACATTTTTTTTGTGTTGAGAAAAATCGGGAGGAATCGGTCAGGGATTCTGAGCGCGGCGCCATTCCCAGGGAGGAACGGGGGAACCATCCCGCCAAAGACCCCGTTTAGCGGTCCGGGCTTCCTGGTGGAGATCGGCGGTGGTTTTTTCCATTTCCACGCCGTCTTCCCTTGTCCTTGGCCAGCCCAGCCCAGCCCGGAGTATTTCCTGGCCCAGAGTGCGGCAACCATTCAGGTGGACCACGGCCTGAAAATCATCCGGCCCATTGGCTCGGCGGCGTTCCACGATCACCGGTCCGGAAGCGGCCAAGCGGGCGGCCAGTTGGCGGGCTTCCTCGGCGAAGGGCTGGCCGGGTTCGGGACAATCCACGCCGTCCAGCGTTACGGTAAATCGGCGGGGGCCGGATTCCACCTGGAGCCGGTCCCCTTCCAGGGCCTGGACCACCCGGCCTTCGAACAGGTTTTCGCCGCCCAGGGCTTCCAGCCGCACCGGTGCGCGACCATCACGGATCATATCCAGGGCCTTCGCCGCGGCCTGGCTCAGATCGATAATCCGGCTCCGGCCGACCCACGGCCCCCGATCATTGATCCTCACCACGACCCACTTTCCGTTGCGCATATGGGTCACCTTGACCCGGCAGCCGAACGGCAGAGTACGATGGGCGGCGGTCAGGTCGGTCATCCGGTACCGTTCGCCATTGGATGTCTTCCGCCCTTGAAAACGACGGCCGTACCAGGTGGCCTCGCCTTCTTCCACGAAGCCATCCGCGCGGCCCAGAAGGTCGTACCGTTCACCTTTGACGATATAGTACTTGCCGGAAAAAGACGGGGAGCCTGAAATTTCGCTCCCATAGGGGGGCAGAACATGGAGGCGGCCAACACCTTGGTCCGGCGGCGCCCGGTTCAACGGGGTGGCGGCCTGGAGGCCGTCACCGGTCGGCGTATCAGGCGCCAGGCGGGTGCCCGGCCCATCGTGGAGATTGATTTTCAGGGAGAATGGGTCGGAAAGGAGGGCGGCATCCATATGGTCCAGCTTGATCTTTTTAGCCTTGCCGTCCAACGGATTGGCCATGTTGACCTTGGGATTGGCGGCCGGACCCGTATCGCACCCCAGCGTGGCCGCGCCCAAGGCGACCGCCAGCGCCAGCGCCAGGCAGGTATTGAAGATGGTCCATCGCCGCACGGTCCGAGAAGCCATTCGCGCCACCCAATAGAACTGTCGTGGAATAGCGGACGAAGTCCTGGACTGATTGGAGCATCCGCATCCGGCCTTGGGGGCGTGGCAACACCCCAAAAAGATCACCGGATCGCGCTTTGGATTCCTTGGCCTCTAGGCCCGGAGTCCGCCGCCGATCCATCCCGCCGGAAACGGGATACCCTGCCGCCGTGGCCGATTCCTCAGGACGAGGAGCCTTCGGCCGACCGTGTCGGGATCCGCCTGCCTTCTCCAATGGAGCCGGTTAAGCGGCGCCGGTACCGATCAGGTATGACATGAGGCCCGGGGGCATGTCAAATTTTTTTCTTTATACTTGGTAACCGATTGTTGTTTTTGATTGATTTATCATTTTTTTGGGGAGGTAAGCTTATCCCCGGTTTTTTCAAACCGTCCTGCGTCGCCTCGGCGGCCGGTAACCGAGGCGGAGCAAAAGACCATTAACCCTTCGCCGCCTATACGGAATCATCCTTTTGGCCTATAATGGTAAATAGGGTCGATATTTCTCAGATGAACCAAGCTTCCCGAAAGGAGTCTTCCGTTCCGGCGCCTATTCACCATAAAACCCCAAACCACTCCTGATCCCCCAATCGAAGGAAAAGGCATTCCCAGGACCGGCCTTCACCCGTTTCCCCGGTCCTTGACCGTCCGTTACCTTCTCGCCTTGGGTTTTTTGGCTTTTTTGACTGTTTTGGTGCAGGCGTCCATCCAACAGACCCTCCATCAACGGGAGGACGAGGCCCGGACCATCAACCTGGCCGGACGCCAGCGCATGCTTACCCTGTCCATGACCAAAGACCTATTGGCTTTTCCGGCTCTATCCGACGAGGGAGAGCGAGCCCGGTTGGTCGCCCGCTTGAAGGAAAACCTGGCTCAATGGGATTTGGTTCATCAAGGCCTTGTCCAAGGGGACCCCAAACTGGGATTGGGCGGGCTTCGCGGCTCCGGGACCGCCCGACTGTTCGCGGAACTGGACCCGATCCGCGCCCGGCTCCGGGATCGCCTGGCCGAAGGCATCGCTTTTTGCTCGATGACTCGCGCCGCCCCACAACCCAACAACATGACGGAGGTTTTGGACCTGACCGAATCCTTTGTCGCGGTCATGGACCGGATCGTGGATCAGTATACGTTGGAAGCCGAACAGCGGCTAAGGCGGTTCCGTTTTTTTGAACTGGGAGTCATGACCCTGATCCTGGTCGTATTGGGGCTGGAAATCCTGTTCATTTTCCGCCCGCTGGCCAGGAAACTGAGGCGTACGGCGGGTTCCCTGGAAACGGCCATGGCCGAGCTTGGGCGCTTGTCCCGGCGGGACGGCTTGACGGGGGTGTACAACCGCCGGGCATTCGATGAGCAATTGGGTGATGAATGGCGGCGGGCGTCCAGGAACCACAAGCCGGTCTCCATCATCCTTTTGGATGTGGACCTGTTCAAAGAATTCAACGATACATTCGGCCACCAGGCCGGCGACCGGGCTTTGATCCAGGTGGCCCAGGCGGTTCAGGCCCGGGCGGAACGGGTCACCGATACCGTGGCCCGGTACGGCGGCGAGGAGTTCGTGGTCCTGATGCCGGGTACGGATGCGATTGGAGCCCAAAAAGTAGCCGAAGACATCCGCGGTACAGTGGAAAACCTGAACATCCCCCACACGGGATCGGGGGCGGGCGACCGCTTGACGGTCAGCCTGGGGCTGGCCTGCCGGATCCCGGAAAAAAATCCGGACCCCGCCGGCTTGGTCCAGGCGGCGGACCAAGCCTTGTATCTGGCCAAAAATCGAGGCCGGAACCAGGTAGCCGTCTTCGAACCATCCCCTGGAGTCACCGAAAAGGAACCGTGCGGATAGAAAAGGAACCCTGTTGGGGTTCAGGGCTTGGTCGTTTATTCCGATGAGTCCAGCAGTTCCCGCAAATAGGGTTTTACCCACAGGCCGCCCAGGTCCATTCGTTCCAGTTCGGATTTAAGCACCTTGATCCGGGCCTCGATCCCCAGCCGGCGGTCCACCAGAATCACTTCCCGGCCCCGCAGGCGGCAGCGTCCGGACCGGGCGGCGTATTCGTCGTCGCCCAGGGACTCGTACCGAATCTCCAGGCCAAGCGCCTGGGCGAGCTGTTCCAGGTCTTCCAGCACCATCCGTGAATCCATCGGCTTCCTCCCATGCCGCCCTTTTCCTCGCCGCGGCCCGCAGCCGGAACCAACCCGCCGCCACGGTCAGAAGAGCCATGACCACCCACGGGGTTTCGGCTCGGGCCATCAGCGCTAAAATTCCGAACCGTTTCTGGAGCCATCCGAAAAACCGCTCTTCCAGGTCGGTCGTGGTTCCTCCGGACAGGCGGGCCAGGGCTCCATCCAGCGTGTGGCCCACGGCCAAATCGCGGATCAGCCGGCCCAGGGCATCCCGGCCGTATTGGTTCCTTAAATAAGCGATAAAGTAATAACTTTCAGCGTACGCGGTTTCAGCCGCCATGGTTTCTTCGGGGAAACCGGCCGCCAGGTCCGCCAGGGGGATCAGCTTTTTCGTCCCCACCGCCCGGGTCATGGCCCATTGGCGGCCCCAGCCGATCTCGTCGGCCATGTGCATGGTCAGGCCTTCTTCCAGCCAAGTGGGCACGGTTCTGGAACCGAACAGACGCCGAAGAATCAGATGAGCCAGTTCGTGGTCCAGAACATCCCCGGGCCGGGTTCGGGAATCCACGTTAAAGGATTTGAGGATAATGAGGTTCCGGGAAGGAAAGGCCACGCCCGAAGCCCAATCGGGCGCGTCTTCCGGCAGGGCGGCCTTGAATTCGGCCTGGCTGGCGGCCAGGACCACCTGGACCGGCCCGGAAGGCTGCAATCCGAAAAGGGATTCCAACCTTTTCAGGGTTGCTTCGGCCCGGACGGACACCCCCCTGGCTTCGGCCGCGTCGCCGGGCTGGTGAACCACGAAACCGGAAGAAAACCCGGTCTGGGCGGCCATCCACCCCCACAGCACCGCCACCAACAGCCCCATGGGTTCGGTCCCCTCCCCCGCCGATCAACCAGGGGGATCGGACGACGCGGATAACAGCCTTTGGGTGGCTGTTTCGAGCGACAGGCCATCCACCCGCAACCGCTTCATCCGGCTGGTCTGGCCGCCGATCAGGGTCACCTGGCTTCGCCCCACGTTCAGCGCCTTGGCCAGAAAGGCGATCAGGGCCTTGTTGGCCCGGCCGTCCACCGGCGGCGCCTTCAACCGGATTTTTACCGCGTCGCCCAGGGTTCCCACAACTTCGTCCTTCGACGCCCTAGGGGTCAAATGGACGCTGATAATCGCGGCCGGGCCGTTCTTTTTTCCTGGTCCCAAGGGAATTGTTCCCCTTTCGGCGGCTCCCCGGGGGTCAGTGGTACAACAACGGCCCGGCGGCCATCAGCGCCGCCTGATCCAGGAGCGCGGCGATCAAATACAGGACCACGCACAGCAACGCGGGCGTCATGTCCATCCCTCCCCAGTTCAACGGCAGGGACCGCCGAAGGGGATAAAGGATGGGTTCGGTGACGGCGTATATGAACTGCACCAGAATGTTATACGGGTCCGGGCTGATCCAGGACAAAACCGCCCGGATGATCAGAATGACCAGGAACGCCCAAACCACGCCCTTGACCAGAGTGATTACGCTGAGCAGAAACGTTCGGGGGATCACGCTGAAGCTGGCCCCATACGCCAGAAACTTGAGCGACGTAATAAGGAAGCCATCCACGAACACGATGAGCAGAATCAGCACCACCGGCGCCAGATCGATCCCGCCGAAACGGACCGGCAACACCCGCCGGATCAGGTCCAGAGCCGGGTCGGTTACCTTGGCCAGGAACCGGACGGCCTTGTTGTACGGGTTGGGGTTCACCCACGAAATCAAGGCTCGGGCGATGACCAGATACATGTAAATAGTGAGCACCAGCCTTAACAGCGAGGCCAGCGGCGCCAGGAGACTCAAACCGGTTTCGGGCATACCCAGAAAATCCCTTTCTCCGTCAGCATTTCTTGTTCCAAATTACCTTTAGGCGGGGAGGGCTGTCAAGGCGAAGACGTTCTCCCCAAAGCCCATGGTCCGCTTCCGGCGGTGAACCATTGAAAAACCCCAAAGGCCCGGGGACCGGAAAGGTTACGCCAGTTCGAATTTGAGGATGTCTTCGCGGGCGTCCACTTTTTTCAGGCGGAGGGTAATGGTTTGTCCGGGGCTGAGGTCCTGGCCCGAACGAACGGCCAGATCGGCGTCCATCATCAGATCCAGGATGAACACCCGCCAGCGGTGCGGCAATTTTTCCAGGACCATGGCCTCGAATTCCCTTTGGCCGGTGTTTTCGAGGTATTGATACAGCCAGTACCGGCGGCGGTTGTTCTGGATCCGGTTGGCTCGCCGAAGGGCCGTTTCCAGCAGAATCAGGTGTTCGCCTATTTTTTCCGGCGAATACAGCGGCGGGCCGCCATTGAGCAGGGCGCGGACCTGACGCTGGATCATCAGGTCGATGTACCGGCGAAGGGGGGACGTGAGGTTGGTATAAAAGGAAAGACCCATTCCGTGGTGAGGCAGGGCTTCCAGTCCCCAGGCGACCCGGCCCAGGAATTTTCGTTGTTGCAGGCAGAGGAACAGGTTCTGGCAGTCCGAATCCCCGGGCACGATCCGCTGGGACGGTTCATCCTGGCGCCGATACAGGCAGGCCGCGTTCCGTTCCACCAAAAACCGCGCGGCCAGATGATTGGCCAGAATCATGAATTCGCCAATCATGCTTCGGCCCGGGTTTTCCCAATGAGTCTGCCCCAGACCGATCTCGCCTTCGGGGGTCAGGTACACGTTCAGCTTGGGCAACGGCAGAATCATGGCTCCGGCGGCCACGCGCCGGGCCTGAAGGGTTTGGCTGAGGCTGTACATCGGGCTCAGCAGCCGGTCGGTGGCCACGCCGGCATCCACTTCCTGATAGCTCATCTGCCGCCGAACCCGGACCAGGCTGGGCAGAAATTCGAAATCCAGCACCTGGGCGTCGGGGGTCAGATGGACCAGAAGGGAAAAGGCGGGCCGGATTTCATCCTGCCGAAGACTGAGGCCTTCTTCGGAAAGGATTTCGGGCAGCATCGGAATCCGGCTGTCCGGCATATACACCGACGTCGCCCGTAAAAGGGCTTCCTGATCCAATAGAGTTCCGGGCTGGATCACGGACGAAACGTCGGCGATGTGAACGCCCAAAACCCACCCGTCGTCCCGGGGTTCCAGGCTCACGGCGTCGTCGAAATCCCGGGCGCCGCTCGAATCGGCGGTGATGACTTCCAGTTGGGTCAAGTCCCGCCGGGAGGAATCCTCCCAGGCCCGCCGCCGGATCAGCGCTTCGGCTTCCTTCACCACATCGCCCGGGAAGGCCATCGGCACGTCGAACCGGACCAGGTCCAGGTTTTCGTGCCGGGTCATTTCCCCCATCCGGACCAGCAACTGGAAAGGACGGTTGGGATCGGCGCCCAGGCCGGCCCGTTCGACCAGCTTTTGTCCCCATTTGTATTCGGGTGCTTCCGATCCCCAATACACCATGTCCCTAAGGACCTGAACCACATGGCCGCGGTCGTCCGGTTCACCGGCCAGGTCGTGCCGCCAGACCCGGGCCAACCAAGCGGCGGCGTCGGCCATCCGGTTTTCGCGTTCCTCATCCCGGGCCCGGGCTTCAACGATTTCCTGGACCTTGGCCGCTTCATGCCGGAGTGCTTTTTCCGGGCGGAGCTTGAAATACACGCCGTCGGCGAACACGGCCCGGATCACCGCCGCCACCTGATCCCCGGTAATGGGGGCGGAAAAGGCCAGTTCGGCCAGGTAGGGATAGGCGAACTCCTCCCCTTCCCCCTCCAAAAGCTGCCACAATTCCACCAGATCCAATCGCTGGCAAAGGTCCGCCCGGCGCCGGCCGATTTCCTTGAGGCCTCGAATCAGGTCGTTCCGAGCCTGGCCGGTTCCCAGCCCCTTATGGTCCGTTACCAGCACGCGGCTCAGGGATATGTTCATTTCGCGGTCGTTTTCGCTCAAAACCAGGAGTTTGTTTCCTTTGACCCGGGTGACCAGGGCCGTAAGAAACCGATTCTCTTCGATGAACTCGACCACCCGACCCGGTTCGATCACCTTGGTTGGCTCCCTTGGACAAAATTCAATCCTATCATGATACCAACCTATCGGGACCACTGTCAATAACCCGTGGAATTTAATTGGTAACCGTTTCCGGTCCGAGGGGACGGAACGGAAGACCGATGCCCCGCCGCATCCATGAGGGTCCGGGCGCGGACGGCCATGCCCGTACGGCCCGATTCCAACTCAAGGATAGCCCTTGATGACGCCTTGGGGGATGAATCCCCTGGCGGTATGGGGGAAAAGTTCACCCTCTTCCGTCAGGGATTCCCAAAATGCAGAAAGGGGGGCGTTGCCGCCCCCCTGAGGGTTTTAAGGTGGGGATTCAGGCCCTTACTGGGCCGTGGAGGGTTTTATGTAGGACTAAAGCGGATAAGCGCCGAGTTCGATCACTCGGTCGGCGATCATCCGCTTTAGGGAGATGGCGTCGGCATGGATCGGCCGGAGGAACCGGCGGATGGCCATGAGATTGGTTTCCAGAGCATCGCCCTGGGAAATGTGAGTCAGGGCGGACCGGGCCCACAGGTCCATTTTGGGCATCAGATCGTCCACGTACGCCCGGACCATGGCCACGGCGTATTTGGCGGCGTCCTCGCCCTTGGCCTCCAGCATTTTCTGGGCCCTAAGGAGGCCGGTTTCGGCCACGAAAATCTGGCTGATCATGTCGCTGATCCGCGAAACCACTTCCTGTTCGTGGGTCAGTTCCATGGCGAACCGGTTCACGGCCGCACTGGCGGCGAACACGGCCGCCTTTTTCATCTGGCCGATCATGAATTCCTGGGGTCCCAAGGGACCGGCCGGAATTTCGGCCGGACCGGCGGCCGGCTTGGTGGCTTCGGCAGACACCTGGGCGGCCATGTCGAAGACCGGAAGCTGACCCTTCATGGCCCGGCCCATGATTTCGGACAGCACGATCATCCGGTTGATTTCGTTGGTGCCTTCATAGATCCGAAGAATCCGGGCGTCGCGGTACGCCCGTTCCACCGGGTATTCATCGATGTATCCGTATCCGCCGTGCACCTGAATGGCTTCATCCACGATGTAACCCACGGCTTCGGACCCGAATACCTTGTCGATGGAACATTCCACCGCGTATTCGCGAATGGCTTCCATCGCTTTCCGGCCGTACTGGGGATCGCTCGCCGGAATGGTTTCGAGCACGCTTTCCAACAGCCCGGCCGTCCGGTGGGCGATGGATTCGTTCAAATAGGTCAGAATGGCCATGTTGGCCAGCTTTTCCTTGATGGCCCCAAAGCTGGCGATGGGGTGGCCGAACTGTTCCCGCACCTTGGCGTACTGAGCCGCCGCCTTGGTGAGCACCTTGCACGCGCCCACGGTGGCCGCGCCCAGCTTGTACCGGCCCACGTTGAGGATATTAAAGGCCACCTGATGGCCCTTGCCGATTTCGTGGAGCACGTTTTCCACCGGCACCTTGGCATCTTCAAAGATCACCGACGCCGTGGACGACCCGTGAATCCCCAGCTTGGATTCTTCGGGACCCACCGACACGCCGGGATAGCCCCGTTCCACGATGAAGGCCGTGAACTTTTCGCCATCCACTTTGGCGTAGGCGATGAAGGTTTCGGCCCAGGCCGCGTTGGTGATGAAAATCTTCTGGCCGTTGAGGATGTAATGCTTGCCGTCGGCCGAAAGAACGGCCTTGGTCTTGCAACCGCCCATGGCGTCGGACCCGGCGCCGGGTTCGGTCAGGGCGTACGCGCCGATCCGTTCCCCGCTGGCCAGGCCGGGCAAATACTTCTTTTTTTGTTCTTCGGTGCCGAAAAACACGATGGGCAGCGTGCCGATGCCGGTGTGCGCTCCGTGGGTGGTGGCGAAAGACCCGGTGGCGCCAATGGCCTCGGTGACCACCGCCGTGGACACCTTGTCCAGCCCCAAACCGCCGTACGCTTCGGGCACGTCCGTGCCGTTGAGCCCCAGTTCACCCGCCTTGGCCATCAATTTTTGGGACAGGCCCGCTTCCTTTTTTTCAATCCGGGCCATCACCGGCTGGATTTCCTTTTCCACGAAATCCCAGGAGGTCTGAAGGATCATCCGATGTTCTTCGGTCATATCTTCCGGCGTGGCTACCTGGGCCGGGGCCGTTTTTTGGACCAGAAACGATCCGCCTTTGATCAAGCCGTGTTCGGACATGGTGCTTCATCCTCCTGATGAAAAAGGTTTTCACCGGATGCCGGTCATTCGTAGACCGCGCCCTGAAGGACGGCCCCGTTCCAGAGGCCCGGAAGGGGACGTCATTCAAGCCGCGGATCGAGCCGCTCCCCCCACAAAATGGGAGCGGCCCGGCCCTCAGGGATTAATAGTCTTCGCGTTCGAACAGGCCCGCCGCGCCCATGCCAAAGCCGATGCACATGGAGACCACGCCGTACCGGGCTTTCCGGGCGGCCAGTTCATACACCAACTGAGTGGTCAGCTTGGCGCCGGTGCAGCCCAAGGGGTGCCCCAAGGCAATGGCGCCGCCATTCGGGTTCACCCGGGCCAGGTCAATGCCCAGTTCCCGGATGCAGGCCAACGCCTGGGAGGCGAAAGCTTCGTTCAGTTCGAACAGATCGATCTCGTCGATCTTCCGGCCGGTCCGCTTCATGAGCTTCGGGATGGCGTACATCGGCCCCAGACCCATGACTTCGGGTTCGCACCCGGCCACCTGGAAGCCCCGGAAGGTAGCCATGGGCTTCAGGCCCAACGCCGCCGCCTTTTCCTTGCTCATGCACATCACGGCCGCCGCGCCGTCGCTGGTTTGCGAGCTGTTGCCGGCGGTCACGGTGCCGGTGGGCGAAAAAGCCGGCTTCAGTTTGGCCAGGCTTTCCATGGTGGTTTCGGCCCGGACGCCTTCATCGGTATCGAACACCCGGGGTTTGACTTCGAACTTGCCCGCGGCCGCGTTGAAGAACTG
>JAGVGV010000288.1 GCA_020056895.1 Deltaproteobacteria bacterium | reverse complement strand
CGGTGGTCAGCACCACGGGCGGCGCCCTGCCGGAAGTGGTGGGCGACGCCGGCGTGCTGGTTCCCCCGGCCGATTCCGGCGCCCTGGTTTCGGCCATCGGCGACCTGATGGACCACCCCGACAAGGCCCTGGCCTTGGGCGAAGCCGGATACCGCCGGGTTCAGGAACAATTCACCTGGTCCCAAACCGCCCAGAAAACGGCTCAAGTATACCGCGAGACCATCCATGATCACCGTCGACTTCGGCCGGCTGCCCAGCGATCCCGGTAAGCGGATTCTGGACGTTGGCTGCGGCTCCGGACGGCATACGGCCGAAGCCGCCCGTCGTTCGGGTTGGACCGCCATCGGGTCCGATCTGAACCCGGCCGACCTTCGTTCCGCCCGGGACCGGCTCAATTACCACGAACAGGCGGGCGCCACCGGCGGCGGGCCCTGGGGTTTTCTGGCCGCCGACGCCACCCGCCTGCCCTTCGCCGATCAGACCTTCGATATCGTGGTCTGCAGCGAAGTTCTGGAACATATCCCCGACCACCACCTGGCCGTGGCCGAACTGGTGCGCGTTTTGAAAAACGGCGGGGACCTGGTGGTCAGCGTTCCCCGGTACTTGCCCGAACGGATATGCTGGGCTCTTTCCTCGGATTACTACCAAAGCAACGGCGGCCACGTGCGGGTGTACCGCCGCCGGCAGCTTGTGCACATCCTGGCCAAGGCCGGCGTTCAGGTCTGGGATCACCATTGGGCCCACGGACTCCACGCGCCCTACTGGTGGCTCAAATGCCTGGTAGGCCCGACGAGAACCGATTCGCGGCTGGTGAACCTTTACCACCGCCTGCTGGTCTGGGACATGATGAAAAAGCCTCGCCTGTCCCGGGCTCTGGACCGGGCGCTCAACCCCATCGCCGGGAAAAGCCTGGTTTTATACGCCACCAAGCCCTGACGCTCCCCGATCCGACGCCGTTCCGGTTCGGCCTCCATCGCCACGCCCTCTCGGTTCCCGGTATTATCCCTTGCCGGGAACCCGGCCGGAGGTTATTCTTTGATCGGGGAATGCCTTCGGTTCCGGACGGTCCGGAATCAACGCCGCGCACTGTTTCATGCTCAAAGAAAGCTGTAGGCGCCACCATGGACGCACTCCTTGAACTGGACCAGATGCTTTTTTTCTGGATCAACGGCTATTGGTCTCATTCTACGCTGGACATGCTGGCTCCCTTGGCCACCCATTCCGGAGGCCCCACGGCGGCCTTCGTTTTTCTCCTGGTGGTGTTGGGCATCACCCGGTCCGGCGGACCGCTCCTGTTCGCCGCCCTCACCTACGGGGTGAACGTGGGCGTGTACAAGATCATGAAATACAGCGCGCTCCGCATCCGCCCCTTCGACGCCTTGCCCGAAGCGATTTTACGGCTGGAGCCGGAAATGACCGGAGCCACGGACCCCAGTTTTCCCTCCGGGCACAGCGCCATCGCCTTCATGATGGCCGCGTTTTTGGCGGCCCGGTACCCCCGGCTGACTCCGGTTTTTTTCCTTTGGGCTCTGGCCGTGGGTTTGTCGCGGGTGTATTTGGGGCTCCACTACCCGAGCGACGTGGTGGTAGGCGCCGTGGTGGGGCTGCTATCGGTGATGCTGGTGTTGGGCACGGCCAAAAAACTGGACAAGGCCGATGCCTGGTTGGTCCGGGATTAACCTTTTGGCTGGATCATACTCCGGCGCGGTCCCAAGGACGGCAGGGGGGGATCGCCGAACGGGAGGGGAACATTATGGGGGATTTTTTCCAAGGCACTCGGCCCGGAATTCCGGTGGATTATAACGGCCAAGTGTTTGAACTGCCCGCGCTCTATTTTCGGGACGACTGCTTCATGCTGTTTTTTTCAGCCGATTTCGAAGCGGTCCAGCGGTTGATGCCATCGGATCAGGTTCATCCGGTCCGGTTGCCGAGGGGCCGGGCGGTGGTGGCGGTCACGGCCTTCAATTACATCGACACCACCATTGGTCCGTACGGGGAAATCAGCGTGGCCGCGGCGGTGGTTCACGGTCCCAAGGCGCCGCCCCCGTTGGTGCCGCTGCTTTTGGAAAGCCGGTTCAAGGGCTTCGGCCTATTGGTTCTTCACCTTCCGGTAACCAACCAACTGGCCCGGGACGGCGGCCGGATGGGCTGGAATTATCCCAAATTCGTGGCCGACATGCGGTTCACCATCACTCCGGAATACATGGAAGTGGACCTTTCGGAAGACCCCCGGCCCATCCTCCGGATGCGGGTGACCCGTCGGGGCTTCATCCGGAAGGAATGCCAGGAATTATCCACTTATACGGTCCAAGGGGACCGGCTGATCCGGACCTGGATTCCTCATCGGGGCACGTACCGGGCGTCGGTCTGGCCCCGGGGGTCGTTCATGACCCTGGGGGATCACCCCATGGCCCAAACGCTGAAAGAGATGAACCTTTCGGCCCGGCCCATCATGTCCCGGTATTACCTGGAACGCTGGGCGGTGCTCCCCTTGGGGGCTGGAGTGGCGGAAGGCGTCCGCCCCTGGGACGGGTACCGTGGCGAAGAACGGAACGGCCGCCACGAAGTTCGGTATTTGGAAGGCTGATTGGAGTTCATTCCTAAGAAATTGATGTAACCGCCGGGCGACCGGCGGGCGGGCCCGGTTTTCATCGCTGGTTCCGGGGACTCCAGTTTGGGAACCTGGGTTTCGGAAGCTCCAGCTTCCCACCGCTGGATTCGTAATGCGGGACGGCGGCGTGAAAGACGAATGAAGCAGGAGCTTCTGAGCGGTGGGGTTACCAAGCAGGAGCTTGGTAACCAGCGAATTCCATTGCATGATATCCCATTACCTGAATGGCCCGAGATAGGGTAATTCGGTATATAGCGCTGGTTCCGGGGACTCCAGTTTGGGAACCTGGTCATCGGAAGCTCCAGCTTCCCACCGCTTGATTCGTAATGCGGGACGGCGGCGTGAAAGACGAATGAAGCAGGAGCTTCCTGGCGGTGGGGTTCCCAAGCTGGAGCTTGGTAACCAGCGGGGATCTATCGTATTTCGACCGAGTCACATGAATGGCCCGCATGAGGGTGCTTGAGGCGACATCATGCTCCACTTGGTTCAGGTCGTATTGCGGCTGGCGGATGGGGTCCGGTTTCCGTTTCTTCATGGCCGGATCGTATATGGCCTTCTGGCCAAGGCCCTGGGCCTGACCCGGGACGATCATTTCCCCGCTCACATCCTCCCCCTGGCCGTCGAATCCGGCCGCACCGAATACGACGACGGCTCGCCTTACGGCCTGGGCCTGGTGTTTCTGGATCGGCCTCAGGACCTCTGGCCCCTGGTCCGGACCCTTGACCAGGTGGGCGAAGACACCCGTCGGGCCGGTCGCCAGCACCTGGGCGGCAACTTCCGCGTCGAACGGGTCATCGACGCCGTCGCGAGCCGCGTTCT
The DNA here is from genome assembly GCA_020056895.1 of Deltaproteobacteria bacterium. Lineage (GTDB taxonomy): Bacteria > Desulfobacterota > Desulfarculia > Adiutricales > JAGVGV01 > JAGVGV01. The sequence continues at coordinate 30 of JAGVGV010000288.1, read as the reverse complement.
GGAGCCGGATCAACCCCTTCGGCCCATCCT
>JAGVGV010000390.1 GCA_020056895.1 Deltaproteobacteria bacterium | reverse complement strand
GTGGTGGAAAGCCTCTGCCCCAGCCATGGCCGAACCCGGCGGGCGGGGATCAAGGAAACCATCGACCGCCTGGCGGGTAAAAACGGGAAGGTCCGAGGCAATCTGTTCCGATCGATGTGGAACGTCCGGTCCGAATACCTTCCCGAACCCCTTGCCCGAGGAGGCGGGGCCGCGTTTGGACCCGTTCCCGATCCGTCCCCCGAGGCTTCATGGGGAAAGGAGGTGGAAGTGATGACCGAAAATCTTCGCAAACGCACCCGGGTGAACTTTAAAACCACGGTCCACCTTCAACATCGGGGCCGGGAAATCCGGGACCTCGCATCGAGGGACCTCAGCCTCAAGGGGCTGTACCTGGAAACCGACCAGTCCCTGCCTTTGGATTCGCCGGTGGACATTACCCTGGAATTGACCGGCGTGGCCAGCGACCTGAGGCTCCGCATGAAAGGCGTGGTGGCCCGCGTGGACAAAGGCGGCATGGGCATTGATTTCACCGAAGTGGACCTGGACAGTTTTTATCACTTGCGCAACATCATCTTATACAATTCCGGGGATCCCAACGCCGTGGACACGGAAATGGTGACCAAGCCGGCCTTTTGACAAGGAGGCCTCTCTTGCCCCGGCATCACTCATGACGGTCCGGATCAGTCGAAAACAACGGGAACACTTGAAGGAGCTGGAACAACTGGCCCGCCGGACCGGTCTGAGGGTCAGTTACGGCGACCTGCGTTTCGGCGGCCTGCGCCTGAAAGGCGGGCAGTGCCTGTTCCGAGGCGAACGCTGGCTGGTTCTGGACCGGAAATGGCCATACGACGACCAATTGGACCTGTTTCTGGCCGCGCTGGCCCTGATGGACATCCCCCAGGACGGCCTGAGCCCGGATCTGACCAAACTGCTCCAGCGCCGATCCATTTTCACTCAGGAAAAAGGGGCTTCGATGGACCAATCCGACCTTTTTTCCACCCCTCGTGCGAGCCGCCCATGACCGCGGCGCCCTCAACCAAACCCTTGGTCCTGGCCGTGGACGACGAAGAACCGGTGCGCCGGCTTCTGACTGATTATCTGCAACGGCTGGGGTACGAAGCGATCACGGTCAAGAACGGCGCGGAAGCCATCGACCAGATCGGCCAGCGGCCGCCGGACGTGGTCATGACCGACATCCTCATGCAGCCCATGAGCGGCCTGGAACTGGTGCGACGGCTCAGAACCGAACATCCGGACCTGGGCATCGTGGTTTTTACCGGGTATAGCTCCGAGGAAATGGTCATCGAAGCCCTTCGGGCCGGGGCCACGGATTTTCTTAAAAAACCATTTACCATGCGGTCTCTGGACCGCGTGATCCAAAGCGCCCTCCGGTTCAGCGGCCGGGCCGCCCGCACCGAAGCGGACGTGGTCCATCTGATCGGCGAAGAAAAGCGGATGCGGCTGCCCAACGATCCGGAACTGATCACCGGCGCGATCAACCAACTGCTCCAAAACGCCAGAAAGGTCCTGAACCGGGAACACCTGCGGGAATTGAACGTGGCCCTATATGAGGTGATTCTCAACGCCATGGAACACGGCAACCTGGAAATCTCCCGCGAAGAAAAAGCCAATCACCTGGGCGCCGGCGATTATCTGGCGTTCCTGAAATCCAGGATGATGGAAGACCGAGTGGCGCAGCGCGGCGTGGACATCCTTTACCGCATGGACCGGTGGGGGCTCCATTTCGAAATCAAGGACCAGGGCCCGGGTTTTGACTGGAAAAAGGAAGCCCTTAGGCAATGCGATCTGGGCGGCTGCCTGGACGCCAGCGGCCGAGGCCTGATTTTGGCCCGATTTTATGTAGACCGGATGGAATTCAACGACGCCGGCAATACCGTTCACTTGACGGTCCTGGCCTCTTTTAAGGAGCGCGAAGCATGTTCGACCTGATCATCCGCCCCCAGAGCGACCTGGTGGATTTCCAATCCTGGGACGAATTCGCCGAAACCGTAACCCGGCTGGTGGAAATGAACGTGAAGGAACTGGTTCTGGACCTGGGGCATGTGAACCGGATGTCGTCCAATTACATCGGCACCATCATCAGCGCCTACCGGGCCGCCGCCGAAAAGGGGAACCTGGTCCGGCTGGTCCAGGTCCGCCCCAAGCTGTATGATCTTTTCCAAATGCTCAAGCTGACCGACGTGATGACCATCGAACGGGCCCCCGAAGCGTGAAGGGCAAACCGCTGCTGCTGATCCCGCCGGCGGTGCTGTTCCTGGCTTTTGGCGTGCTGGTCCTGATCACCGCCTTTCACCAGAGCCATCCCTTCGAGTTTCTGGTGCTGTTTTTTTCGTCCAACTTCATCATTCTCCTGTCCGGGGCCATGATCGTCGGCCTTGTCTGGCGGACCTTTTTTCCGGGAAAACCCCAAAGCCCGGACGAAACGAACCCGCCCGAGGGCGGCCCGGATTCCGGAACCGCCCCCTGACCCAAGCCGGTCTTTCGTACCACTCCAGCGAACTCCGGTCCGGTTCCGGGGCTTTTCTTTCCATCAGCATCCGAAACCGAATGCCCTTCCAATCCCATTTTGGCGGCAATATCCCGCTTGGTACGATACTATTGGGAGTAGATCCGGTTCGTTCAGCCGCCGATTTTAAAACCTGAAAGGATTTTTATTTATTTCGAACGGATTTGGACCTGCCATTCCTGAAACCAATATCGCGAGTTATACCGGCTGACGCAAAACCCGAAGAGGGAGTTGGCATGTGAAACAGACCTTCGCCAGATTCAGGGATGGGTGGGGCGCTCTGGAGGCCCGGTACATGCCGGAGTACGTTTGGCGGGCGGACCTTCTGACTCTTTGGCGCGAACGGATATTGTTTACCATCTGCCTGGTGGCCGTCGTTTTTGGACCTTTGGCCCTGATCCCTTCCTTGATTCTGTCCTATATCGAAAACCGCTGGGACATTATCGTTCTGGATACCGGCGCGTACCTGGTGGCTCTTCTCATTCTGGCGGGCCGGCGCCTGCCCCTTCCCATCCGAGCCGGAATCGGCCTGTTGTTGTTCTATTCCCTGGGCGCGGGGCTCCTGATCCTTCTGGGGCCCAACGGCGCCGGATACATCTGGCTTTTCGGCGCTTCGGTCATGGCCGCCTGCCTGGTGGGGGTGCGGGCGGCCATTTTCGCCTTGATTTTGAACGTTTTCGTTCTATTGGCCGTGGCCGGATACATCCACTACGGTCATCCGCCCTGGGCCGTGATCGTGCCCAACATGATGGAAATCTGGCTGGTCATGACCCTCAATTTCATGCTCATCAACGCTCTGGTCAGCATCACCACGGCGGCGTTGCTCCGGGGGCTGATGAACGCCTTTGAGAAAGAGCGGGAGGCCGGCGTCCGTCTTCGGCGAAGTGAGGAGCGGTTTCGCCGCATCGTGGAAAACCTGCCGATCATGATCGTGGGCACGGATGGAACTGGCCGATACGCCCTTTGGAATCGGGAATGTGAACGGGTTACCGGCTATCCGTCGCCGGAAATCGTGGGCCGTCCGGGAACCGATCCGGGCGGGCCGGCTATGGGCCTCGAACCCGGGAGCGCGGATGAACCCTGGCGGCCGGGGCCCGCCTTTCGGGACCGGGAATCGGAACTGATCTGCAAGAACGGCCGGCGACGAACCGTGGCCTGGACCAACGTGAGCGACGTGGTGGACGTGCCGGGTTTGGCGTCGTGGGCCGTGGGGATCGACGTTACCGAACGAAAGCAGGCCGAACGGGAAGTCCTGGAAAGCAAGGAAAAATACCGGCTGATTTTCGATAACGCCATCGAGGGCATCCTGGTGATCCAGGAAGGACGGATACCGTTCATCAAT
>JAGVGV010000023.1 GCA_020056895.1 Deltaproteobacteria bacterium | reverse complement strand
TTCACCCCCAATTGGAACGACAGCCAAAAAAAAACTATCCGGAAGTGCCTTGAAAAGAAATCTCAACAATTCATTGACGAAATTCAGCCTGTTATGATTGATTACCGATCACTGGAAGAACTAGCGAAAAGAGCCGCCCGGATTGACATTGATGCTCTCTTTGAAGCCATGAAACAGCGGGCCATTGAAAAAATTGAAACAAATCCAAATGAATCTATCCAGTGGATGGATAATTTTCTTTTTGGAGACACCAAGTTTTCCGTTGTGCTCGAGATCAATGACTTCGAACATTTCCCATACCCCGCCAATCATCCTAAAGCATTTGAATGGGTCAATGAACGGCTTCTATTAAAAATGGGAAATGAAAAATGCACCACACCCGAGAAAGCTCAGGATGCATTTGGAGACCCGTATGGTAAAGGCGAAAACAAATTTCCAGAATCCAAACTACCGGTCCTTGGCGGTATTAAACTGAGGTCAATGTTTAAGGACATCCCTTGCCAATACCGGTACAATCGAATAGAAGCGGATGGGTTCCCATTAACGACATCCAATCGCCAACATATGAAAGAAGCAATCGAGTGGCTATGCGACCGTTCTCGTGAAGGAATGACCTGGAAGGATGCATCCAGCGCCACTGACTACAAACAGGCTATTCTCATGGCCTTCCCAAGTATTCTGCCCGAAGTGCCAAGCGAATTGGCCAATCTTTTTTCCGGAGACGACGATGATGATGAACAGGACGATACGGCCAATACCGCCCGTTTCGAAGAAATCGCCCAGCGTGTGACGGCTTCCCTAGAAGGCATCGTTAAACAGGACCCCAACGCTACCGTTAGCGTCATAGTTTTGGCCAAAGCGGACAAAGCCAGGACAAAAATCATCCTCCGAACCGACTTCTCCGCCCTCCGGCTGATCGATTCAGCCAAGCGATGGGTTGAAGGCGGCCGGAATATTCCGGATATCGCTTATGCCCAAACCAAGTCCCCAGACTTGGCGCTCAAACCCGCGATCCCCCACCCGGCCCTGGTGATTTCCATTTTGAAAAACGTCTGGCCACGGGATTGTTCAAGGTCCCAGAAAGTGAAAGGCGTCCGCATCGCCGACGGCCTTGGGCTTCTGATCGAACGTGGCGCGGAAGAAAGGCGGACGGCCAACCTTTTGCTGCGTTTCGCCATCCGGCATTCTTTTCCCTTGTTGAGCTACATCGGCCACGCCCAACACCGGCGCGATGGAAAACCCAAAATCGATAAGAACAAAGTCCGGCAGGCCAATTCGTTGTTCGGCCTGTTGGGCCTTCTGCTTTTCAAACTCGAATACCAGAAAGGAGATTACATGCACGGCGCGCCATTTCTCATTGGACGGTTATTGGCCTTGGCGGATACTCTTCATTATGAGTATTGCAGCCATGTTCGCGAAAAAAGCTTCCCCCCGCAACTCATTGGTAACGCCTTGATTCCAGCCGCTTTGGATAATCCCGGATCCGGCCTGGCCCGGTTGTTCGAACGGCTTCGAGTATACCAGGCCTGGGCCAAAACGGCCCAAGGTGAAAACGTTGGTTTGGCCAAATGGGTTATCGGACAGCTTGGCAAAACGGCCGAAGAACTGAGCCACTTGGACCTTCCCGGCCGGTGCGACGATGCCGCCAAGGCCCAGATGATGCTCGGGTATCTGGCCTGGATGAAATATGAAAAAGACGATTCCAACAATGCTCCAAAGGAAGGGAAACAGGAGGAACACCATGACGCATAGTAATGAAAAAATGGTTCGGGCCACCGGGCTTTTGGTTATCGAGGCGATCAATTCCAATCCTAACGGCGACCCCGATAGGGAAAGCGATCCCCGGCAACGGCCCGACGGCCGCGGGGAAATATCGCCGGTTTCCTTCAAACGTAAAATCCGGGATTTGGTCGAGGACAAAGAAGGACCGGTTTGGAACGCGGTGAAGGACATGTTTCAACCGCCGCTTTCTCCAGAAAAACACTATATCTTGGAAAGTCGGGGCCGGGATCGAAAGCAAGTGGAAGAGGACATGAAAAATAAAAGCTTTGTTTCCAAGTACTGGGACGCCCGGCTTTTTGGAAATACTTTCCTGGAAAAAGAAGCATCCACTTTCATCAAAACCGGCGTCGCTCAGTTCGCTTTGGCCGTTTCTTTGGCACCGATTGAAATCGAACGGTTGACCAATACCAATAAGGCCGGAGTTCAGGAAGGAAAAGACCGGGGCATGGCGCCGATGGCTTACCGGATCGTTCCTCATGCTGTGTACACCATGCCGTTTTTCATCAATCCCACCGCCGCTCAAAAAAGCGGATGCACGCAAAGGGACGTTGATCTCCTTCTGAAGCTGATCCCCTATGCCTACACCCACTCGGCTTCCTACATCCGGCCCATGGTAGGCATCCGGCATGCTTGGTACATCGAACACAAATCGCCGCTGGGGTCTTGTTCCGACTTCGAATTGATCGCGGCTCTGACCCCAAAAAAGAAAGACCGACCCAACGAACCATCTTTGACCTGGGACGATTACGAGGTTCCTTCGGAACTGCCCGCTTCTCTCAAGACCAAGGTGGCATCGGTGCGTGATCTGATGGCGGACTTGGGATGATCCCCCTGGCCCATAGCGCACGCCCGGCGAAAAAAGTTTCCGCCCAGCCATACCAGGATCACGTGGAAGCCGTGGTCCGGCGGGCAATGGAAAACGCCGTTGGTTTGGCCGGATACTCTCCACGCTTCGGTGGACGGCTGCTCGCGGCCGTCCGCCAAGCGGCGGAATTCCACGATCTGGGCAAGCTGGCCTCGGCCAATCAGGACGTATTGGCCTCTGGCTCAGGCAAAAAACCCTTGCCGATCAACCATGTTGACGCCGGTACCGCGTGGCTGATCGGGCAAACGCCTGTTGAAAATTTCGGCGCCTGCCTGGTGATGGCTCACCATCGCGGGTTGCCGAATATTGTGGAACAAAGCAACCAAAAGGAAGGGTTCGTTTTTCGGGACATTAACATCAAGCCGGATGTCGATACTCATTTGAATGAATACATTGAAGAGCACCATCGGGCGTTGGCGGCTTCCACCGGGTTGCCGGATGCACCCACGTGGGAAAAACCACCCAAAATGACACCCCTTGCGTTCCGTCTGGCCCTTTCCTGTCTGGTGGATGCCGATCACCAGGACACAGCCGACCACTACGGTGAAGGTCAACTTGGTGAAGCTCCGCCCTTGGAACCTGAACGCCGGATCGAACGTCTGGACCGGTATGTGAAAGGCTTGAGCGAAGAGCGGGATGAACGGAACCAGCTTCGGGCTCTGGTTTACGATTCGTGCCGAAATGCTGACACCCAACCCTTCATATACGCTTGTGATGCGCCCGTTGGCAGCGGTAAAACAACGGCGGTCATGGCGCATCTGCTCAACGCCGCCGCCGCTAAAGGTTTACGGCGAATCGTGGTGGTATTACCCTTCACCAATATTATTGATCAGTCCGTCCGCGTTTATCGCCGGGCATTGACAGCGCCGAGGGAAAACGTGGAAGAAACCATTGGCGCCCACCACCACCGGGCCGAATTCCAGCACCCTGACAGCCGTCACCTTTCCTATCTCTGGAAACCACCCATCGTGGTAACCACCGCTGTGCAGTTTTTCGAAACATTGGCCTCATCTTCACCAGCGGCCTTGAGAAAGCTGCACTGTCTGCCTGGTTCCGCCATTTTCATTGACGAAGCCCATGCGGCCTTGCCCGCCCACTTGTGGCCTTTGGCCTGGAAGTGGCTTAAGGGATTGGCTCGGGACTGGGGATGTCATTTGGTTCTCGGATCCGGTTCACTCAACCGTTTCTGGGAACTTGAGGAATTCTCAAGCCCTCCGGACCGTCTTCCGGATTTGATGCCGAATTTCGAACGAACATCCTTGATGACGTACGATCGACATCGCGTGAAGTACGGCGCCCAACCAGAGGCAATGAGCATTGAATCCCTGATCGAATGGATCCGGTTACCAGCGGAGCCTGGGCCCAAACTGGTGATCGTCAATACGGTTCAATCCGCCGCGGTTATCGCCGCCCGCTTGGCTGAGTACATCGGACGAGACCAAGTGGAACACCTGTCCACGGCCCTCTGCCCCGATGATCGGAGCCGCACGCTTGATCGTGTAATCGATCGCTTGGAAGACCCGAAAGACGACCAATGGGTACTCGTGGCCACTTCCTGCGTTGAAGCGGGCGTGGATTTATCCTTTCGGACAGGTTTTCGTGAACGCTCCAGCTTGAACAGCTTGCTTCAAACCGGAGGGCGGGTAAACCGCCAAGGGAAATTCTCTTCCGCCATGGTTTGGGATTTCACCTTAAAGAACGAAGGGTTGGTAAAAGCCAATCCCGGGCTGAAAACCAGCGTATCGGTTTTGTCCACGCTATTCGCCGAAAACAAAATCGGCCCCGAGTATTCCACTTTGGCACTTCAAAGAGAAATACGATTTGACACACAAAATCAAACCGCCTACGACCTGATGACGGGAGAAAAGCAATGCAACTTTCCATTCGTCGAAAAGGAATTCCACGTGATCGATTCCAACACCGTTACGGCTGTGGTGAAATGGGATTTGGTCGAACGCCTGAATCGAAAAGAAAAAATTACCGCGAACGAGATCATGCGCTTTTCGGTCCAGATCCAAAAATACCGGATCACGGAACTCGCCCTGGAAGAGTTGCCGCATCATTCGGGTTTATACGAATGGAAATTGGATTATAACGAATTTCTAGGTTACATGGCCGGAGTGATTGCCATTCTTTCGGCAACGGATGGGGCTTATTATGGATGAAAGAGGAAACGCCCCAACGGTTTTGAATGATGATTGGTATTCAGAGGACGATCTGCTTGCCGTTTCGCTTTTACAACACCTGCTTTTTTGTCCCAGAAGAGCCGCGTTGGTGCTCCATGAAGGCCAATGGTCAGAAAACGTATCCACGGCGACGGGAAAGATTTTTCATGATGGAGTGGATGAACAACCATCCGAATCAAGGGGCGCGATTCGTATCGCTCGACATCTCCGCCTCAGATCCCTTCGATTAGGCTTGGTGGGACAAGCGGATGTGGTGGAATTCCATCAAACTACCGAAACAGACGGATTAGCCGTTCCTGGCCTGACAGGTAGTTGGCGTCCCTTTCCCGTCGAATACAAGAGCGGCCAAATGAGGCCGGAACCCGGTTATCTGATTCAGCTTTGCGCACAAGCCCTTTGTTTGGAAGAGATGTTGAACGGTTCTATCGCGGAAGGCGCGCTGTTCTTCGGGGGTAACCGTCGACGCCTTGATGTCCACTTTAACCAGGAATTGCGCTGCAAAACCGAACAAGCCGCCCGGGAACTGCACGAATTGGCCATAAGAGGAACCACCCCCAGCGCGGTTTTTAACAAAAAGTGCGCTAAGTGTTCTCTGTACGATCTCTGTCAGCCAAAAACCATTGGTTCGGGAAAAAGCGCTAAAAAATGGTTGGGCGAAACTCTTGACGACGTTGTTGGCGAGGCTTCATGAAACACCTGCTTAATACGTTATACGTCACCACCCAGGGCGCATACCTCGCCCGTGAAGGCGAAACCGTGCTCGTCCGGGTGGAAGAGCAAACGCGGCTCAGGCTCCCCATCCATACCCTGGCCGGGATCGTCTGTTTCGGCCGAGTGGGCGCGAGTCCTCAACTGATGGGATTCTGCGGGGAACGGGGCGTGTCGGTTTCGTTCCTGAGCGAAAACGGCCGGTTTCTGGCCCGAGTCCAGGGACCGGTTTCCGGCAACGTTCTCTTGCGCCGGAGGCAATACCGCCTGGCGGATGATCCCGAGGCATCGGCGGAAATCGCCCGATCGGTGGTGACGGCCAAAACCATCAACGCCCGAACCGTGATCCGCCGGGCCCTTCGCGACCATCCGGAATCGGACGGCTCGGCCCCATTGGATGCCGCCGGACGGACTCTGACCCGAGTCCTGGAAGACCTCCGAGTCCCGGCGCCTTTGGATGAAATCCGGGGTAAGGAGGGGGAATCGGCCCGAATCTACTTCGGCGTGTTCGATCATCTCATCACGTCTTCCAAGGACGATTTTTTCTTCAAGGAACGGAACCGCCGGCCGCCGCTGGACAACGTCAACGCCCTTTTGTCGTTCCTCTATACCCTGCTGGCCCACGATGTGGCCTCGGCCTTGGAAGGGGTGGGGCTGGACCCGGCGGTGGGGTTTCTGCATCGGGACCGTCCGGGACGCCCCAGCTTGGCGCTCGATCTGATGGAGGAACTAAGGCCGGTGCTGGTGGACCGGCTGGTCTTGTCGCTCGTGAACCGGCGTCAGGTCAAGGCCAAAGGTTTTATCAAAACGGAATCGGGCGCGGTGACCATGGACGACGAAACGCGCAAGGAAGTATTGGTGGCGTATCAGAAACGAAAACAGGAGGATACGGACCACGCCTTCCTGAACGAAAAGGTGGCGCTGGGCCTTTTGCCTCACGTGCAGGCGCTTCTGCTGGCCCGGTTCATCCGTGGGGACCTGGACGGGTATCCACCTTGGATTTGGAAGTGACGCCATGATGGTGCTGGTGACCTATGACGTGAACACCCAGAAGCCGGCGGGGCGGCGGAGGCTGCGGCGGGTGGCGAAGGCCTGCGTGGACCTGGGGCAGAGGGTGCAGCTTTCGGTTTTTGAATGCCTGGTGGACCCGGCGCAGTGGACGGCGTTGCGGCACCGGCTGATCCAGGAGATCGATGAAAAGGAGGACAGCTTGCGGTTTTATTTTTTGGGAGCGAACTGGCGGGGCCGAGTGGAACACGTGGGGGCGAAGGAGGCGATGGACCCGGAGGGGCCTTTGATCGTCTGACCATTTTGGTGTTTGGAGAACCTGAAGTGAACGTGAAAAGACCGGGAGGTTCTCCATCCGTCCATCACGTTGTTATTAAATAGTTTTTAATGTTTTTCCTGATTTGGGAGTGTGAATGGATTGTGCATGGCCTGTGGATACTATAAAAGGGTCATGTAACCGTGGGTCATGGTTGGTTTTTTGAGGGTCACAGTCGCCCCCCTCGCGGGGGCGTGGATTGAAACAAAGACCAGGACGACAAGGCCACCGCGCAAAAGCTGGTCGCC
>JAGVGV010000035.1 GCA_020056895.1 Deltaproteobacteria bacterium | reverse complement strand
GTGACAAGTCACGCTTCAAGTGTCGGAATAAGTGGTTGCCATAACCCAGAGCGGCTGAACGCTTGCCGACAGTTAACGCATGACTTGTCACTAGGCTTTTTTATTAATCATTTCGATGGCCGCTTTTCCGGTCATGTGTTCAATGTTGACTTCCGCCACACATACCCTGTTCCAATCACGCTCAATTTCTGATTGTCCTTCTGTAATGTAATCGGGAGAATATTTTGCCGCCAAGCATTCGAGAGCATATCTTTTCTCACTATCTTCAGTGAGAATTCTTGCTCTGCCAAAAACAATTGCACTACGGAAATGCGTAGTAAAAGTTTTTTGTATGACATTATCTTCTTTTATTACGCAAAACGACACCTTATTATTTTTTTGTATACTATCAATTTTATGTCCTGCTTTTGCAAAGTGAAAAAATAGTTTTCCGTCTTTATAGACGTAACTCAAAGGAACGGCATAAGGATAATCGTCGTCGCCAATTACCGCCAAAACTCCCGACGTACAAGATTGCAATATCTCAATCGTTTCTGCTTCGGATAATAATTGTTTTTTCCTTCTCATTTCTCTGAACATCGTTTTTCCTTATTCTGAAGTCTTCGTATCGAGATATGCGGCAGGCACTGCTATATCCGCTTCCAAGTCTTCCGGCCCGCTTTTTCCTGCTGAACCGGCATTAAACGAAGCGGAAGGGGTTCGATTCATCCACCAGAGGCGATTTTCTTCCAATTTCTTTGAAAATCGGCCATTTTCCCATTTCGAAATATACTAATTCATAGATACTCCCGCTGTCAAGGCCCAATCTCCAGCCGGCGGGGCCGGCGGCCGTCACGGGGGCCGAGTCGTCCGACTCCGAGAAGACCGGAATGTCCCCCGCCGCGACCTCCGGTCGCGCCCCCGCGAAATATTCGGATTTTCACGTACTTGGGCTCAAAACGCCTGGGGCCGTCGGGGCCGGGCGGCCATCAGGGCCGTTCTCCACCCCCTTGTGAAAGAGAAAGGCATCCGGTACACTTGGAATGATTCTCCTATCCTTGAACCAACCATCCATCGGACCTCGTTGGGCCGCCCCCGGTTTCCGCCCCGACGGTTGGCCCCAGGTCCATCCCCCCCAAGGAGGTGGCCCATGCCGGAACGGGAAAAACACTTTTTCCTCGCCCTTTATGAAGTGGCCCGGGTAATCAACGGCACTCTGGACCCGGCCCGCGTCCTCGAAGCCATCACCCGCGCCGCCGCCCGAGCCATGGGCGTGAAAGCCTGTTCCCTGAGGCTCCTGGACGCCCGGCGGGAACGGCTGCTCTGGGGCGCGGCCCACGGCCTTTCCGAAGGCTACATCCGCAAAGGGTCCGTTGAACTGAAAGAAAGCGGCCTGGACCGGAAAGCCCTGACCGGCCAGGTGGTGGCCATTGACGATGCCCAAACCGACCCCGATTTCCAATACCATATGGAAGCCCGGGCCGAAGGGATCCGGTCCGTTTTGGTGGTGCCGCTCAAACTGGACGAAAAATCCATCGGCGTGATGCGGGTATACTCAAGCGAAACCCGCCGGTTCGACGAAACGGAAATTCAATTCCTGGAATGCGTCAGCCACCTTTCGGCCATCGCCATTGAAAACGCCATGGCCCACAAAACGCTCCGGACTCATTACGACCTGACTCTGGACCAGATGTACCGGCTGGACGATCACTGAGACGACAAAAACGTCCCGATCGCCGTTTCGATATCCGTCCGACGGGCCAGGGGTTGAAGCCAGGCTTCCGGCAGGTTGGAAGCGCCATACATAGCCCCGGCCAGACCGCCGGCCACGGCCGTCGTGGTGTCGGTATCCTCACCCAAATTGACCGCCCGAAGAACGGTTTCCCGGTAGTCGCGCGACGTAAGAAGCATCCAAAAGGCCGCCTCCAGGGTATGGACCACGTATCCGCCCGAAGAAATGTTTGCTTCGGGGATTTGGGCCAACCGGGGATCGAGCGCCCGGTCGAAATGAACGAGCTCTTGCCGCAAGGGGCCCATACCCGCCATGGCCCGGATGGTTCGGCCAACGTCGTCGATCGCTTCCCGAGGCGCGGCGCCGTCCAGGATCCGGCGGACCGCCAGAACCATCAGCCCACAAGCCAGGCGTGAACGGGGATGGCGGTGGGTCAGGCTGGAAAGATCACCGGCCAACCGGACCAATTCCTCGTCGGTTCGTCCCATTAGGAATCCCAAAGGCAGAATCCGCATCAATGATCCGTTGCCGTTGTCCCCTTCCTGGCCGCCGCCGGCTTCAAGTGGAGGAATCCCGGCCCGAAGCCGGTCGATCGCCCGCCGGGTGGTCCCGCCAATGTCAAACACCCGGCCATGAGGCGTCCAGAAGCCTTCATCGAGCCAGGCCACGAACGCCCGCGCCACGCTCTGGTAATCGTCCACCCGGTCCAGGCACGAAAAAAGGCAGAGCATCAGTGAGGTATCATCCGACCATGTTCCCAAGGGCTGCCGGTGTGTGCCGAACCCCCTGGGACCCATCACCGGATCGGCCGCCAAGGCTTCGCGGGAACGAAATTCTACCGGAACGCCCAAGGCATCCCCCAGGGCATGCCCCAACACCGCTCCCCGCACCCTATCGGCATAATTCATTGGCGCCCCCTTTCTCCGTCGAACAACCCGATTCCGAAGACCGGCTAAACCTCGGGCAAACTCAGGTCCTGGCGGTCCCCGGGAGGTTCGGCCGCCGGATGGAAAAAAGCATGCACCGCCAAGGCCGCCGTCCGGTTCATGCCCTTGACCGCCTGAAGGTCTTCCAGAGCCGCTTCGCCAATGGCCTGGACCGACCCGAACTGCTTGAGCATCGCCTTTCGGCGGCCGGGTCCCAAGCCTGGAATATCCATCAGCACGGATCGGATGGACCCCTTTTTCCGCGTCCGGTGGTGGAAGGACTGCACGTACCGGTGGGATTCGTCCCGGATTTTCATCAGCAATAAAAGGCCGGGGGAATCGGCCCGGAAATCCACCGGGTTTTTCCGGCCGGGCAGCCACACCTTGTCCGCCTCGCCCTCTTCCCTCCCCTTGGCCAGGCCGGCCATGGGCGGCGGGTCCGTGAGCCCCAGGTCCTGGACCACGGCCAGGGCCACGCC
>JAGVGV010000111.1 GCA_020056895.1 Deltaproteobacteria bacterium | reverse complement strand
CGGACCCGGACGCCGTCAATCTCCATGAGCCCTTCGCTTTCCCGAATATCCCGGATCACGGATTGAGACCGGCGGCCGTACAGGAACGATTCCAGGGAACCGTAGGTGGAATCACGCTCCACGTAATGGGCCAGATCGGCCAGGCTGGCGCCGGTTTTGCGGCCCAGGTTCACCACGATCTCCTCAAAAGCCTTGCGGGCCACGTGGTGCCAGAGGGTCAGTTTGCCGATTCGTCCCAGACCGTTGATCCCTAAAACCTCGCCTGAAAGAGCACGGGCGGATGCCATCATGATGAAATGGACCCCCTTTCCTTGATCTTCATGTCGCCGGAAACCCGGCCCAGGTACACCGATCCATCCAGGCCGTCCAGACTGATCCAGTCCCCGGCGGCCAGGATGGTTTCCCCAAAACGGATCGTTTTTTGCCGTTCGTCGCACACCATGTCGGCGCAGCCCACCACCGACGTTTTATTCAAACGATGGGCCACGATGGCGGCATGGGACGTGGACCCGCCCCGGGCCGTCAGCAGGCCGTCGGCCGAATAGATTTCGCGGATGTCATCCGGCACGGTATCGCTCCGGCCCAGGATCAACGCCGTTTCCGGTTCCTGTTTTCGCCAGTGGAGCACGTCTTCCAGGGAAAAAACCAGCCGGCCGGCCATGGCTCCGCCGCTCACCCCAATCCCCCGGCCTAAAAACCGTTCGGCCAGGTCGGGGGTGGGGTCGAAGCTGAACACCTTGGGCCGTTCCCTCAGGACCATATCCCGGGTTTGGAGCAGATGAAAGTCTTCGGCCCGGGGGCTTTCAAAGGTGAATTCCATTTCCTGAGGCCCAAAGCCCCATTGATGAATCATCCGGTGCGCCAGATCCAGCATGAACCGATGGATTTCCGGGAAATGGGTTTCCAGGGTCACTCCGGCCGCCCGGCCTTCGATGTCCGCCTGCCGGTTGGAAATGGGCAGCGTTTCCACCAAGCCCGAAACCACGTCCTCCCCCTGGTTTCCGGTGGCGAAATCGCCCCAAAGCATGATCTTGTCCCCTGACCAGCGGGGATTATGGGTGAAAAAGACGCCGGACCCGGCCGATTGCGACAGATTCCCGAAAACCATGGCCATGATGGTGACTGCGGTGCCCCAATCGTTGCTGATGCCCATGATGTGGCGGTACGTCCGGGCTCGGGCGGAATGCCATGAAGCGAACACGCCGCCCACGGCCTGCCAAAGCTGTTCAAAGGGCCGCTCTTCGATGGGAATGCCGTGGGACCGGATGAAATCACCGTACAAGAGGGCCGTGGTCTTCATTTCGTCGCCCGAAAATTCCTTTTTATAGGGCTTGCCCAGCTTTTTTTTGGCGTCGTTCATCAGGGCGTCGAAATGGTCCCGGGACAACCCGCTGGACATGCCGTAATTCTGCAAAAATCGGCGGTAACAGTCCCAGGCGAACCACCGCCGGCCGTTGCCCCCCCGGGACATGCCTTCGGCGATCTCCTCGTTCAACCCCACATTTAAATACGTGGACATCATGCCCGGCTGGGAGATCGATGAACCGCTTCGGACCGAAAGAAGAAGCGGCCGATTGGAATCGCCGAAACGACGACCGGTTTGATGTTCCAACCACCGGACTCGAGTGGTCAAAAGAGCTTGAAACTGGTCCCGGGCCGGACCGAACCGTTCGATCACTTCCCTAGCCCGAAACACTTCGGTGGTCACGATGAACCCCTGGGGTACGGGCAGCCCCAGTTCCGTAAGCCGCACCAGGTTGTACCCTTTCGACCCCAAGTGAATCACGTCGCTGATTTCTTCCGTGACCGGATGAATGGCCGTACTGACCCGGTCGGGATCGTAATTCAAAAGCCGTCGGAGGAGGTCCGGAGGAAGTTCCTGGTCCTGGTGAAAGGCCGTGTTCATGATCCGGCCGATAAAACCATCCAATTGTTGGAGCCCCAACGAACCGGCGATCCGGTCCCTCAAGAATATTTCGGTAACCCGGTGCGGCAGATCCGCCGGATCCACGGCCCCGGAGGAAGGCAGAAACCGGGGAAGAAGAAGGTTCAGGTTTTTTTCGGAGATAATCGCCGCCAATTGAGCCTGATGGGCGTTGTTGAAATAGTCCTGAACCACGTTGTTGACGACGATGGAAAAACCACGGAAGATGTCCATATATTGAGTGAACGAAAAACCGCGGATGTTCAGGGAATGGGTCAAAAGTTCCAGTTGTTTTTTGAACTCCTGGGAATAAATTCCGTCCACGGCCAGGGCTCGGTCGAACAGTACCAAGTGCTCGTGAATGTCCTTCAATGTTTTCCGAGTAATCAGCTTCAGATCTATTTTTTCCATCAATTCCTGGAACAACGCGCCCACCTGGGCTTCCAGCCGAAAAGTCAGACCCAGAGCGTCAAACTTGGCTTCATGGTAGCTGCCATACATGCTGGGTATGTCGGCGGCGATGTGGCGCTTGTGGTAGATGTCTTCCCGGGCTTCAAACGCTTCGGGCGACAGAATGATCTGTTTCAAGGTTTCCAGATATTCCAGCAGTCCAAAGAGCTTGGCCTTGGGGTCCGCCAGGGTGAGCACATGGGTCAAACGGTCCAAGTGGGGAACGTGTTCCGGATGAAGCCCTTCGACGTATTGGGTCAAATCCAATTGATCGGTATGGTATTTGTTGTACAGAATCCGGTACAATTCCCTTGTGAGTTTCAACCGTTGGCGATCTTCCGGGGACGCGCCGGGGATTTTTTCGGCCAGGGCCGCGTCCAACCGGCTGGAGGGAAGGGTGAGCAGGTCGCGGATCTGAGTCAGCACGCCCTGGTCGAACAAGTGGTTCACCAAAAGGTTCAGACCATCCACGTATTCGCCCTGGGTATCGGTTTTTTGGTAAATATCCGGGGGGACCAACCGGGCCAGGGGGGTTTTGTCTTTCGTCCGCCAGAATTCGAAAAGAGCCTCGGTCAACACCACGGTCTGGGGGCTGCTTTCCACGTGGGATTGCTTTCGAAGATAATGAACCAGCGCGTCCTTGCGGCGGCTCATTTCATCCACGGCGGTGGAAAT
>JAGVGV010000485.1 GCA_020056895.1 Deltaproteobacteria bacterium | reverse complement strand
TGGACGAATCCATCGACAAAGCGAGGGATTTGGGGTTCAGCGCCGAAGAATTCTGCTCGATTCTATACGCCAGAGTTCAGACCACCCCGCCGGCGGTCAGAACGGCGCGGGCGTCGGCGGTTTTCATCGAGTGCAACCGGCCTCAAATCGAGGCGCTCAGCAAGGAACTGGAAAAGGAACTGCCCTTGACCGTGGAACCCATGCTCATTCAGGATTTCAAGAGCCTTGTGGAACGGTCCCCGGAGTCGGTGAATCGGTACGACGTAATCGTGACCACGTTCTACCATATCAAAGACGTGCAGACCGCCCTCGCCGGAACGGGCAAGGAGGCGGTGGGGCTCATGCTCAATACCAGTCTGGACGCCCTCATGCGCCTGACGGCGCTCCCCGCGAACACCGTGGTCGGCGTGGCCTGCGTGGATCCGGCCGGATCGGAAAATCTGAAGCTCTCCATCGAACAGGCGGGGCTCACTCACCTCAAGCTCATCATGGGCTGCGGAGCGGACCCGGAAAGCGTTCGGAACATGATCGAAAAGGCCTCGGTGGTCCTGTGTTCCAGCTTCGTCGAGGAGCCGATCCGGGCCATGACCCAGTCGGGTAAGGAGATCATTCAGCTCATCGTGGACGAGAGGGGGCTGGACCCGTCCGGGATCGAGATGCTTCGGAACCGTCTCCGGTCCATCTCGCCCAAGCAAACGCCTCCGGGCCTGGCCATGGCGACCCACTGAGCCGAGGGGGCTCGACCGATCCTTCGGCGCCCCGCCGGTAAGGACTGAGAACAACGGAAGCCGCGTCGTTCCTGGATTTTGAAAAAACCAACAGTACGGGGAGAAAAACACCGTATCCCGGAGAACAGGAGATGCCGGTATGAGCCTATTACTCGTGAGGATGGCTCAATTGACAATGGGATTTCTGGCCGTGACCGGGCCGTTGATCGTTTTATGGTTTTTGTTGGAAAAGCGGGACAGCGAGGAGTCTTCGTTGCAGGGCATCCTTCTCGATCAATTGAAGTCCCCGGACCTCAGGGGACTCTACTCGATCGGAATCCGGCCCGGATCGTTTTTCGGCGGGCCGACCGTCACGCTGGACCTTTGGGGCTGTTCGAACGAACGGATATGGGAAACGACCCTCCGGCTGTCCAGCAGCCTGCCATCGGGTGTTCGGTTGGTGGTCAACGGGGCCATGGAGCGCCACCAGGCCGTGGAGGTTTCCGTGATGACCCGGCGGGCCGCCGCCTGTCCAGCAGGATGCACGTGTTGAAGGCCGCCCACGAGAACCCATCCCCAAACGGTTCTTTGGCCCTGGATGCTTCCTTGCTTCTCCTTGCCCCAAGGCCAAACTCCACATTTGGGGATGGGGTCCAACCCCTGATAACGCCGCCGCTGTATCCTGGACCAGGCATAGGCTTTTTGTTAAGAATCGGGAAAATAACAATTATCCATAAATAACAATATATTACTTTATTTTTAAATCGAAAATCCCAAGAAACGCTGGTTCCCAAGCTAGAGCTTAGGAACCAGCATTCTAATCTCACCTAAATTTAAAGCCTATGCCCGGACCAGGGGAACGGCGCCCAACTATATCAAAAAAGATATAATTTAAATTAACAATATCAAACACTTCTCCCTTGACATCGGTTGGCTGTTCAAAAAAGATGAAGAGCGTCGGTCCGGGGATTTTTTTTCCTTCAACATTGTAATTTTCCGTCCGCGAGGTGCCGCCCATGGGATACTGGTTCGACAACCCCACCCTCAAGGCCCTGGCTCCGCTGGCTTTGTCTTCGTCCATCAAGGGCCTGTCCACCATTTTCAAAACCCCAAAAATCTACATTGGGTTCAACGTGCTGCCCGAAGGGTTCGTGATCGGCCCCTCGACCATGGACGCTCTGGGACCCCGGTGCGCCAGGAAGCGGGCCTTCGTGGTCACGGACGAATTCAACAACCGCCACGCCCAAAAGGTGGTCGCCTTTCTGGCCACGGGCGGGTTCACGTCTCAGGTTTGGCCGCATACCCAACCCGAAGCGCCCATGGACAACGTTCGCGACTGCGCCGGGGAAATGAAGACCTTCGAACCCGACCTGATCGTGGCCGTGGGCGGCGGATCGGTGATGGACCTGGCCAAGGGCGCCTGGCTGCTCTACGAGCGGGAAGACCTGACCGACCTGGGGATGATTTCACCGCTGGATACCCTGAACATCCGCAAAAAGGCTTTCATGGCCGCCGTGCCGACCACCAGTGGCACGGGGTCGGAATGCACCGGCGCGGCGGTGTTTACCGATACCGCCGTCCACCGGAAAATCCCGGTCGCTCATGACGAACTGATCCCGGACGTGGCCATTTTGAATCCGGAATTCACCCTCACCATGCCGCCCAAGCTGACCGCCGGAACCGGCCTGGACGTGCTGGCCCACGCCATGGACGCGGTGATCGCCCCGTCGTCCAACGAATACACCGAACCTCTGGCCGTAAAAGCCGTGGAACTGGTGTTCGAATGGCTGCCCAAGGCCTTCCGGTACGGCAACGACCGCGAAGCCCGGCACCAGATGATGAAGGCCTCCAACCTGGCCGGAGTGGCCTTCGGCATGTCCGGCTGCCATCTGACGCACAGTTTCGGCCATGCGCTGGGAGCGGTGTTCGGGATGCACCACGGTTTGTGCGTGGGCTTTTTCATCCCCCATTCCTTCCAATTCTGTTCCCTGGTCACGGACAAACATCTGGTGCTCAACAAGGCCCTGGACATCCCCGCGCCCACGGCCAGGGAGGGCCTCGATAACCTGGTGGCCCACGTCCGGAAGTTCCTGGTTTCGTTGGACGTGCCCCTGGCGCTCAAGGATTTCGGCATCTCGCG
>JAGVGV010000058.1 GCA_020056895.1 Deltaproteobacteria bacterium | reverse complement strand
GTCCGCCCGGTACGGCGTTACGGCAACTCTGGCCGTTCCGGGGAAAATTCTGGTGATGGTCAACGCCGCCGTGCTGCCCCAATGGACCGAGGAAATATCGGACGCCCGAGTGGAAGACAAGGACGTGAAGCTGGAAACGCCTCAGGGTGGAATCCCGATGATCGGCTATTTTCAGGAATATGGGGAATTCGAGGTCGGTTCCACGGGCTTTTCCGCCTGGCGGAGGGGTGACTGGAAGGAAAAACCCTACGCCCAGCCGTACCGTCCGGTCTTCGCCGTGCCGGCGGACCTGAAAACGGCCAAGTTCGTTCTGGGGTCGGCCTCGGCCGAGATCCAGATTCCGGCTCCGGGACCGGCCCCGGATCCGGCCAAGGAACTGGCCGTTAAGGTGGTGAACGTGGGGTTCACGAACGACATCAAAAGCCAGCACAGCGTGGGGGACATCCAACCCAAGCCCACCACGGTGGTGGATGGCGGAGGCCAGATTCTGCTCGAAATGAAGATCAAGGTGACTCCGGCCGCCGCCAACAATTCCGATGGGTCTTATTTTTATTATGGCGCCGACACCTTCGGCCTGGTGCTGGACAAGGGCCATTACGTGCCCTGCCTGGGCCAGATTCAGTGGAACCAGTTCAACCAGAAGGCCGGCCACACCATTTCCAAAGGCTCGGATGGAACCCTGAAGTCCGAGGAATCCACCATCTATTTCGCCATTCCGCCGGGAGTCACTTCGTACAAGCTCACCTACCGGTCGGCCGTGGTGGCTGAAGGGAAGCTTCAGACCACCGCCGGTCCCGAGCCGACGCCCCCGGCCGGAACTCCGCCGACCACCGGCGCTCCACCGGCCGGCTCCGAAGAACAGAAGGCCAAAGACACGCTGAAAAACGTGATGGACGGCCTGAAAAAAAAGAAATAACCCTTGGCCCGGGGAACCCTTTGAACAAGGGGCTCCCTGGGTTCCCCTGCCGCCCCATCCCCCAAAGACCAAAGCTCCTCCAGCATGGCCGCGACGAATGCACCCCAAGTCCCTGTTCAGACTCGGGGTCAGGGGGTTCTTTCCCCAAGACGCCGGGGTGAAGAACGGTAACCCTTCCCGCCCGGCATGGA
Source organism: Deltaproteobacteria bacterium (assembly GCA_020056895.1). Taxonomy (GTDB): domain Bacteria; phylum Desulfobacterota; class Desulfarculia; order Adiutricales; family JAGVGV01; genus JAGVGV01. The sequence continues at coordinate 6,701 of JAGVGV010000058.1, read as the reverse complement.
TGTATGTCCCCTGAAGCGAACCCTTATCCGGAACCGATATAAATTTCTTGACAAAAATCGTGGCTGGGATAGGGTCAGGGGCCGAATCGGCCACGCCGGCCGGGCTTTATTCCTGGGCCGGCGGGGGACCGATCCAATCCGATCCGATACCCGGGATTCCAGCCATGCGTTTTCTGCTCGTCAATCCGTTTTATCCGCTTTCCGAAACGCCGTCACCGCCTCTCGGGCTGGCCTATCTGGCCGCGGCCCTCGAACGGGCCGGCGTCGAGGTCCGTTTTCTCGATCTGGTCGTCTATCCGTACAGCCCCGCTCGCCTGGAACGGGTCCTGAACGATTTCAAGCCCGATATCGTGGGCGCCACGTCCGTGACCATGACCTTTCCCGAAGCGGCCAAGGTGATCCGGGACGTCAAGAAGATCGCTCCCGAAATCCGGACCGTCATGGGCGGGCCTCATGTGTCCTTCGCGCCCATGGAAACCATGGATACCTTGCCCGAGCTGGATTTCATCATCATGGGCGAAGGCGAAGAGGCCGTGGTGGAGCTGACCGAGGCCATGGGCCGGACGACCAACGGCCTGGATAAAATCCAGGGGCTGGTGCACCGGCGGGGCGATGAAGTGGTGCTCAACGGCTTTCGGCATCCCGGGATCAACGTGGACCAGCTCCCCATGCCGGCGCGGCATCTGTTGCCTTTGGGCCGGTACCGGGCTTTGGGCCTGGCCATCAGCATGACCACCAGCCGGGGCTGCCCCCACAAATGCATCTTTTGCGTGGGCCGCCGGATGGTGGGGGCTCAGGTGCGGTACCGCGACCCCATCCGAGTGGTGGACGAACTGGAATACCTGGCCGGCCTGGGGTTCATCCAGGTGAACGTGGCCGACGATCTGTTCACCGCCAAGAAGGACCGCTGCCTGGCGGTCTGCGATGAGATTCTCAGGCGGGGCCTGAAGGTCAAATGGACCTCTTTTTCCCGCGTGGACACCGTATCCCCGTCGCTGTTGGCCCGGATGAAGGAAGCCGGGTGCTCGGCCATCAGTTTCGGCGTGGAAACGGGCAATGCCCAGATCATGAAGACCATTCGCAAGGGTATTACTCTGGAACAGGTGGAAACCGCCGTTCGGATGTGCGCCGGCGCCGGTATTCTGCCCCACGCTTCGTTCATTCTGGGGCTGCCGGGCGAAACCCCCGAAACCATGGCCGAAACCATCGCCTTTGGTGAAAAGCTTAAGGAACTCGGGGTGTCCCACGGCTTCCATCTGCTGGCTCCCTTTCCCGGCACCAAGGTCCGGGAAGACGCGGCCGATTACGGTCTTCAGATTCTGACCAACGACTGGGCCGAATACCACGCCAACCGGGCCATTGTCCAAACAGCCGCCGTTTCCCGGGAAATGCTGGACAACGTGGTTATCGACTGGGAAAACCGATTCAATCTGTATCTGGATTACGTACGGGACCGGATGGAAAAGGGGCTGGCGGATGAAGCCGAAGCCTTCCCCCTGGTGAACCTCGAACGGGTCCTCCTGTTATACGATCTGATGATGGACGAATCCCTGGACCGGCTGGGCGCCGCGACCGGACCGGACCTGGATGCCGAAGACGCGGCGCTCAAGGCTCTGGCCGTTCGAGTAGCCCAGGAAAAGGGCAAGCCCGTGGACAAGGTGCTGGACATTCTGGCCGGCGTGGCCCGGCGGGGAGACCTCCGGCGGGTGCGGGACAACGGCTTTTTCCGCTGGGAATGGAACGATTTTCTGAGCCAATAGAGGAATGGACATGGGCGTGGGCGCGGCGGATATTCCCTTGGACTGGAAGCTCATCGATGAAGTCAAGGGCTTCATGGACCCCGAAGAGGGCCGGCGGCTGTACGACGTGGCTTTCGACGCGGCCGCCATTGGCCCGGGTCTCGAGATCGGCAGTTATTGCGGCAAGTCGTCCATATACCTGGGAACGGCTTTCCGTCTAAGGGGCGGGATTCTCTATTCCGTGGATCATCACCGGGGGTCCGAGGAACAGCAGCCGGGCCAGGAATACCACGATCCGGACCTTGTGGACGCGGCGGGGACCGGTATGGACACCCTGCCCCATTTCCGTCGGACGTTGGGCCGGGCCGGGCTCGAAAACACCGTTGTCCCCCTGGTCTGCCGGTCCGAAACAGCGGCCCGAGCCTGGGCCACGCCCCTGGGGCTGGTGTTCATCGACGGCGGCCACGCCTTTGAAACCGCGTATCTCGATTACAATCTTTGGGCGGGCCACCTGAAAATCGGCGGGTACCTGTTGATCCACGATCTGTTCGAAAACCCCAGCGAAGGCGGTCAGGCCCCGTTTGAAGTGTACAAACTGGCCCTGGCTTCGGGCCTTTTCGAGGAACTTCCCCGCACCCGCACTCTGGGCGTACTGAGGCGGGGTCCTTCAACCGACCGGTAAGCCCTTCATCGCCCGACGACCCATTCAGGATACGGGGCGTTTCCGATCCAAGCCGGAAGCGCCCCGTTGTTTTTCGATGGAGAATTATTGGGTTGGCGGCTGGGCGCCGGACGGGTTCGAGGTCGGCGTGATCGGTTCCTCGGTGACGCCCGGGCCCGAAGTCGGTTCGGTTCCCGGTTCCGCGCCGGGCTGAACCCCCGGTTCCGTGGTCCCTTCGGCGGGCGGGTCGGCATTGTCCTGAATCCCGCCGCTGTCTTCCAACGGCGGCGGATTTTTCAAGGTGAACAAAAAGCTTTTTACTCGCCGAACGCCTTCCACCGCCTTGGCGTGTTCCACGGCATTGGCAATTTCATCCTCGCCCGCCACCACGCCCAGGAGCACCACGTGGCCCCGTACCACTTCGGTATCGATCCGGGATGAGATCAAACTGGTATCGCCGATGAATTTGGCCCGGAGTTTGGTGGCGATGACCGTGCCGGACCCTATGCTTCCCGAACTGCCCTGGCTTTTTAAAAGCATATAGGTATGAATGGACCGGAATCCGCCGACCCGCCGGGTGGAGGCCAGGACGTGCTCCCGGTCTTCCGGACCGGCTACTTCGCCCACCAGGAACACGTTGCCGTTATAGCAATACACGGAAAAATCCAGGCCGCCCTTTTTCAACCCCACGTCCTCCATAAGCTGGGTTTTGATCGAGGTGGCGATGGTTTTGTCTTCAAGCTGGGTTTCCACGGACCGCTTGTCCATGGCCGCGCCGTACGCCGTGGTCATGCAACCCGTGTTGGCGGTCAGAGCCATGGCCAGAAGGCCCCACAAGGCGATGAGCTGGATACGGGTCATATTGGTCCTCCTCCCCTCTTGGGAATGATCCAGGGTAACATGAGCGGCTGGGCCTTGACAAGGTGGTACCGGAAGATGGGTCTGGGGGGCACTTGCGGGGATATATTCAATATGTTATTGTAAATCGCCTTGTTAGCGGCAAACGCAACGTTGCCGTTCCGCCCCGGCCATCCGTCCGGCTTGGTTTTTAAGTCATTGAAATACCTAAGCGTATTTCCTCGGCTTAAAACCTTGGCCACCCGGGTCCGGGACCGAACCGCTCGTTCGGCCATGATCTGACGTAGGTGATTCCCCGGAGGGCGCGAGGCATCCGGGAACCCGGGGGACGATTCGACGACCCGATGATCCGCATGTTCAACGTCACCAAACGGTACGGCGGCCATATCGCTCTTCAGGGCGTGACCCTGGAAGTGGAAACGGGCGAAATGGTTTTCGTGGCCGGCCCCAGCGGCGCGGGCAAATCCACCGTGATTCGCCTGATCACGGCGGAAGAACGGGAATTCGAAGGCCAGATTCTGGTGGGCCGGCAGAACTTAAGGCGGATGCCGGCCCGGCTTATTCCCGCCCTCCGCCGGTCCATCGGCGTGGTGTTTCAGGATTTCAAGCTGCTTCCTTCGCGCACGGTGTTCCAGAATGTGGCCTTGCGGCTGGAAATCGACGGCGTGCCGTCGGCGGTGGTGGGAAAAAAGGTCCGGCACGTGTTGAAGCGGGTGGGCCTTTCCGGCCGCGAAAACGCCTTTCCCCTGGAACTTTCCGGCGGCGAACAGCAGCGAGTGGCCATTGCCCGGGCCATTGCCGGCGATCCGGCTCTGGTTCTGGCGGATGAACCCACCGGCAACCTGGACCTGGACCTGACCATGGATATTTTGGAACTGCTCGAGGAAGTCAACGCTTCCGGCGCCACGGTCATGATGGCCACTCACAGCCGGGATATCCTTGAATCCAGGGATCATCGCGTAATCCGCCTGGAACAGGGGCGGGTGGTGTCGTGAGCCGCTTTGCCCGTTGGCCAGTCTATTACCTTAAAACCGCGTTGGAAGGGCTCCGGCGGAACCTGGCGCTCAATCTGGTGGCCGTGTTGACCATCGGTCTGGCGTTGATGATCCTGGGCGCCTTCGCTTTTCTTCACGTGAATCTGGAACGGGTGGTGGTGTCGTCCACTCAGGCGTTGTCGTTTTCCATTTACCTGAAAGACGGCCTGGCGCCCCGGGACATTGAAGAAACCCGGCGGAAGGTGTCCGAGATTCCCGGAGCCCGGTCGGTCACCCTGGTTACCAAGGAACAGGCCCTGGCGGACCTTCGGAACCGGCTGGGCAACCAGTCCGGGCTGCTCGACGGCCTGGACGAAAACCCCTTGCCCGCTTCGTTGGAACTGATCCTGGCTCCGGACCTGGACCGCCGCCGGCTGCCCGAACTGACCGCCCGGTTGTCCGCTCTGCCCGGAGTGGACGACGTCAGTTTCGCCTGGGATTGGGCCGATAAGCTCAAAGCCCTGGTCCGCTTCGTGAACGTGGGCGGGCTGGTGATGGGCGGCCTGCTTTTCCTGGCCATTGTGTTCATCATCGCCGGGACCATCCGGCTGACCGTGGTGGCCCGCCGGGACGAACTGTATATTTTGCGGCTGATGGGCGCCACCGAATCCTTCGTTCGCACTCCGTTCATTCTGGAAGGGGTATTCCAGGGGCTCTTGGGCGGCCTGCTGGCGCTGTCGGGTTTGGCCTCGGGGCACCTGATGCTGGCCACCCAGATTCAACTGCCGTTGGGGCTGTCGTTGATCCGGCTGGTGTTTCTGCCTTTATCCTGGAGCCTGGGGCTGGTGTTGGTGGGCGGTTTACTGGGCTTTTTGGGTAGTTTTCTTTCCTTAAGCCGGCGGGTGGGCCTATGAAACGGGCCTGGATTCTGATTGGGCTGCTGGTTTTGATTCTGACCTGGAACCGTTTGGGCGCGGCTCAACCGGCGCCGCCATCGTCCGGATCAACGGCCGAAAGCCAACTGGGCGCCCTGGAATCCGAGGAACGGCGGCTGTTGACCGAACTGGACGAACTGGAAAAAAGTCTGGCTGAAACCGAAAACCGGCTGGCCGAACTGGAAGAGGAAGCCTTGGCCGCCAAGACGCGGCTCCAAGCCGGAGAAAAGGAGATCGTGGAACTGGAGGGGCGGACCCGGAACCAGAAAAAATTTCTTTCCGCCCGGCTTCGGGCCATTTACCGGCTGCGCGATGGCGGCTTTCTGGCCGTTCTGGTCAAATCGGAATCCGTGGTCGATATGGTCCAGCGATACCGGTATTTGACGCGGATTTTGAAAAAAGACGAAACCGTGTTGAGAGAATACCAGCAGCGGACCACCACCGCCAAAATCCGCCAGGATCAGGTCCGGGCCGACCAGACCAGGCTGTACCAGCTAAAAATGGACCTGGCGGCGCGGATGGACGACCGTTCGCGGGCCCGGCGGCGCATGACCGGCCTTTTGATAAAGGTGCATGAACGGAAGGAAGTGTACCTTACCTACTTGAAGCTCGAAGAGGAACGCCGCCAAAAGACCATCCGCCAGGCCATTGGGGACGCGGAAGCCGAGGCCGGGGATTCGAAGGCCCCGAAACCGGCGGAACCCCCGCCAACGGCCGCATCCAAAAAAACCGACACGTCGTCCAAAACGCCGCCTCAGGCCGGAACGACCAAGCCGGCGGAATCCTCGTCGAAGCCCGGAGTGTCTTCGCCCTCGGAAGAAAAGCGGCCGCCAGGCGATGGCTCCAAACCGCCCCCGCCGGATAACCCCGCTTCAGCGGCCTTGAATCCAAACCCTCCGTCTTCGCCGTCCGCCGGCTCCGAACCGGCGTCATCCAAGGCTTCCCGGTCCTGGCCGGAGTTCGAAGCGCAAAAAGGCCGGTTGCTCAGTCCGGTGTTCGGCCGGATCGTTTCGGGGTTCGGACCGGGTAAAGGTGAATTTGGAGTAAGCCTGAACCGTCAGGGCGTGGTATATGAAACGCAGGCCGGAAACTCCGTCCAGGCCGTGGCGCCGGGCGAAGTTCTTTATGTGGGGTGGTTGAAGGGGTATGGGAACATCGTGATTTTGGATCACGGCCGGCGGAATTATACCCTGACCGGCGGTTTGGCCGGCATCCGGCCCCAGCCGGGGCAGTGGGTGGAAAAGGGTCAGATTTTGGGCCGTGCTCCTTCTGGTGGCCAAAACGAGAAAAAAGAAATATACTTTGAGATCAGGCGCGGAGGACGGGCCGTGGATCCCGCCGGCTGGATGGCCGGCGGACCACCGGCGTGAGCCATGCCCGCGCCCGATTTTTCAGGAGTAATCAACACCATGTCCATCCAATCCGCCGTAACCCGATGGAGCGTACTCTGTCTTTTGGTCCTGGGCCTTTCCGTGGGGATGTACGCGCCCAACGCCGCCCTGGCCCAGAACGCGCCGGACAAGGCCGCCAACAT
>JAGVGV010000475.1 GCA_020056895.1 Deltaproteobacteria bacterium | reverse complement strand
GCTGACCAGTTGGAAACTTTTTTCCAAGGATTTGGAAGCCTTTTTCGCCCAGCAAGGCCAAAGCCTGGTGGCCATGGGGCATTCCCGAGGCGCGGTGGCCAGCCTGATGCTGGCTGTCCGGAGACCGGATCTGGTGCGGGCCCTGATCCTGATCGATCCCACTATTCTTCCCTTTTCCTGGATGTGGTGGTGGTATCTGGCCAAAAAAACGGGGCTGGCGAAGCACGTGCCCATCGCCGCCCGAGCCGCCCGGCGCAAGGCCATCTGGCCGGACCGGGAAACGGTGATCAAGGCGTACAAGGGCAAAGGCGCCTTCAAGGACTGGACGCCCGGATTCCTGGAAGGGTATCTGGCCGATGGATTGAGGGAAAACGGAAACGGTTCGGTCCGCCTTTCCTGCTCGCCCGCCTGGGAAGCCCGCTGTTTCGCGGTTTGCGACCACGATGTTTGGAGCTACGTGCCCCGGCCCACCCAGCCGGTTTTGGTGCTGTACGGCCAACGGTCCGATACCTTTCTGCCCGCGGCCGTCCGGCGGTTCCAAAAGGCGGCGCCTTTGGCCGAAGTGGTGGCCGTGGAAGGGACCGGCCATTTCGTTCCCATGGAAAAGCCCGAAGAAACCGTCCGGTTGATTTTGGATTTCCTGCGCCGCCACCGGATCATCGACGCGGAAGGAGCCTGAGCCATGGCCCGCCTCGATCGGCTTGTCCCAAGGCCCGGCCCATGGCCGCTGATCCGGCTTCTCCTTTTTTTGATCCTCCCGGTTTTGTTCCCAAACCCTTGGGCCCTGGCCCAGGAGGCCAACGCCTTCCGCTTCGATTCCCAACCCATCCCCGCCTCCCTGGCCCGGCGGATGACCGGCGTTTCGCACCGTTCCTGCTGCCCGGTTCCTATCGCCGATCTGGCGTACATCCGGCTGACTCATTGGGGGATGGACGGCCTTGTCCATTCGGGTGAACTGGTGGTTCACGGCCAGGTGGTTTCGGACCTGCGGTCCATTTTCGCCGAACTGTTCGCCGCCCGATTCCCCATTGAAAAAATGAGGCTGATCGATGAATACCAGGGGGACGACGACCGTTCGATGGCTGACGACAATACCTCGGCCTTCAACTGCCGGGCCGTCCCGGGTTCGCGGAATTGGTCCCGCCACGCATACGGCCTGGCCCTGGATATCAACCCCCTGATCAATCCGTACCTGACTCCGGGCCGGGTGTCCCCGCCGGGAGGCGAAGCGTTTTTGGACCGGAAAAAGAACCATCCCGGCCTGATCGTTCCGGGCGACGCCTGCCATCAGGCCTTTACCCGGCGAGGCTGGCGGTGGGGTGGGGACTGGAAAAATTCCAAAGACTACCAGCATTTCGACCGATCCCTGCCCGGCGGAATCCCCAAAGCCGCCCAACCGCCGGACCAATGCCCGTAAGGCTGATTCGTGAAAACGGAAGGAATTCGGATCTATTTGAATTTTCAGTAAAACCGAATTCCTTCCGCTAAAACTGAAAGCTTAAAAGCTGACGGCTGAAAGCCCGGGTGGTTGAAGCCCGCCCCGCCTAAAACGGAACACGAACTCCGCGAATGCCCCCCGAGACGGAACGGTTACGATTTCGGCCGTTTTTTTCTTGAAAAAAGCAGGCGGTTTGGTCTACATTTCGACGGATGCGGATACGAATCCGGTCCATTCGGGACCGATGCATGGGATAAGGGAGCCACCGATGGGCAAGAAGGAACGCACCGAAAAGAAGGAAAAGCCGCTGGAGAAGATGACCACCAAGGAACTCAAGGATTTGGCTCTTGGGCTCCAGGGAATCCACGGCGTGCACGGCATGAACAAAACCGAACTGGTTTCCGCCATCAAGGAAGTCCGGGGTATCGCGGACGAAAAGAAAGAAGCCGCCGGGGACATGCGTGAAACCAAGGGCAAGATTCAGGGGCTCAAGGAAAAGCGGGCTCAGGCCATCGAAGCCGGTGACCAGAAGTCCATGACCATTTTGCGCCGCCGGATCGCGCGCCTGAAGAAAAAAACCCGGAAAGCCGCCTAAGGATCGTCATGGACAGGAACACGGCCCTGACCCTGATGAACGAACGATTGGAATCCGAGGCCATGCGCAAGCACAGCCTGGCCTCGGAAGCCATCATGCGGGCTTTGGCCCCCCGGCTGGGCGGCGACCCGGATGTTTGGGGTTTGGCCGGCCTGCTCCATGATCTCGACTACGACGAAACCAAGGATGCTCCCGAGCGCCATGGTTTGGTCACCGCGAAGGTGCTGGAAGAAAAAGGCGTGGCGGCCGAGGTGGTTCAGGCCATCAAGGCCCACAACGCCGAAGTCTTGGGACTGGCCCGCGAAACCACGCTGGACGTGGCCCTGACGGCGGCCGAAACCATGACCGGCATGGTGGCGGCCACGGCTATGGTGTATCCGGACAAAAAGATCGCCTCGGTTAAAACCAAAAGCATCACCAAGCGGATGAAGGAAAAAGCCTTCGCCAAGGGCGTACGCCGGGAACATATTCTTCTTTGCGAATCCCTGGGGATGTCTCTGGACGAATTTACCGGGATCAGCCTGGAAGCCATGGGCGCCATCGCCGATCAGTTGGGCCTGTAGCGGAAAACGGCTTCCCCACGGGCTCGGCCCTGTTTTCGTAAGGAGCGGCCATGAAAACCAAAACGCTGGTGGTTCTTGTCCTGATTGCGCTGGGAATCTTTGGTTCGGGGTGCATCATGGAAGAGGAACCCGACGGCCCCATCCTTTTCGAAAACGATTCATCGATCCGCGACGATACCATGAAGGGCCTGGACCTGAAGGTCACCGACTTTTCCTGGCGGTTCAACGACCGGATGGACCGCGTCGAAATCAACGGCACGGTCAGGAACATGTCCTCCGAAGGCATTCAGGGCATCCGGATGCTGGCCGTGGTGTATGACCAATTCGGCACCGTGCTGGCCCAGCCCATGGCCTATGTTACCCCTACCTACGTGGAAGCCGGGGCTGAAGCCAAGTTCGATCTTCAAGCCCACCGCGGCCGCTGGGTCAAGGCGGTGCGGGTCAAGTACTACTTCGAAAACCGGTATTAGAACCTATCCCAAATCGCACCCCTCTGTCTTTCGACCTGGATGGTTGAGGCGGATCATTCATCCATGTTTCCACTCCGTTGACTGGAACGCAATCGCGGCTTGACGAACCCTTTGCCCCGGCACTATCATGCCCGTCCATGCGGTTGCGCGTTATTCCATGCCGCCCGGCCTTGATCTGGCCCACATTGGCGCTCCTTCTGTTCCTGTCCGGACCGGTCCGGGCCTTCGATCTGGCCGAATGCCGGGACCAGGTCGGGCCGGGGGACGCCGGCCTGAGGTGTCTGCTTTGGGATTTGGCCGCCTGGACCCAGGCCGCGAATGGGGACGATGACGAACGGACCACGG
>JAGVGV010000437.1 GCA_020056895.1 Deltaproteobacteria bacterium | reverse complement strand
GTCGTTTTCTTTCGCCAGGCTCGAAGTGATTTCCCGCGCCCGATCCAGGTTGTTCAGGTTGTGAGGATCGCCATCGTAAATCCAGAAAGCGGCCATGGCCACCCGGATTCCCCTAATGGCTCGGCGGGCGATGGTTCCGGAATGATGGGAGGTAACCATCCCTTGTTTCTCCAGGGCCTCCCGGGTGTCCTTGAGCCCCTGGGGGCCGTAATCGAAGGAATGGTTGTTGGCCAGGGAGGCCATGTTGAATCCGGTTCGGGCCAGATGTCCGGCGTATTCGGGCGGGGATTTGAAGGCATATACCCGGCCCTTGGCGCCTTTTTTCACCGAAACCGCCTCGGTGGTCAGCGTTCCTTCCTGGTTGAAAAAATTGATGTCCCGGCCGGTTAAAAAGGGTTTTACCGCATCGAGCAGGTTCCCGGGGTCGGTCTTGGCCCAACGGCCTTCGGACCCCAGCATCACGTCGCCTACGGCCGATATCCGGACCGTTTCGGCCTTCGCCGGTTCCGCCGGCATCCACACGCACCATAAGAAAAAGGCAAGCACGGCCGCCACGCCATATCGAATCATTTGGCTGCTCCCATTTATCCCCCAAAGTTTCCAACGAATTATGCGCTTTTTGATCGCCCAAGGCAAGGCGCGCCCGCCCCGAAGCTGGGGGATTCTCTTCCACTCCGATGGCGAATGGTGGTAGGATATCCTCTGAAAATCCATTCCCATCGCGAGGTGCCCCATGGACGCCCCTTCCCTACCCATGATTTTTTTGGCCATGGCCCCTTTGGTCCTGGAACCCGCGGCGGTCCAGCCCACGCTGTGGACCGTGGACCATCCCGCCAGTCTGGACCAGGCTCTGGCCGGGTTGCGGCCCCGGTGCCGCGTGACCGTACCCGCTCACTTGTGCCCGGGGGGGGAACTGAACCTGGAATTTTCGGCTTTGGAAGATTTTGAACCGGGCCGGATTCTGGACCGGGAACCCTATCTGAAGCGCACCGGAGCTCTTTTGGCCATGTTGGCCGAAGAAGTCCACCGGGGCTCCTCGGCCCGGGTTCTGGCCGATCGTTTGGCCAGCGAATTCAAGGACCTTCCGTTGACGTTCACGCCCCCGGCCTCGGACGGAACGGGAGCCGCGCCCAAGATCACCGGCCGGGTGGACGACATTCTGGCCCTGGTGGACGAACCCAGCGAAGGGCCCTCGGCCGAGACTCTGGCGGCGGCCGAAGCCTGGGCGGTCCAGGTCAAACGGCTGCGGACGGCGCTGTTGGTCCAAGTGTTCGATAACGAAGATTTCCGATTGTTGGAAGCTACTTGGCGAGGAGTGGACCTTCTGGTCCGTCAGGGGTTGGCCAAGTCCGCCGGCCGAGTCCAGCTATGGCTGTTTCCCGCCCGGAAAAACAGCTTTGCCGAAGATCGGGACCGCCTGCTTTCAATCCTGGGGCCGGACCTGCCCAACCTGATGCTGGCGGATCTGCCGATCACCGCCTCCGGGGCGGATCTGGATCTGTTGGCCGGCTTGGCCGACCTGGCCGACGAACTGCTTCTGCCCACCACGGGGTGGGTGACGCCGGAATTTTTTGGCCTGGGCCGGTGGTCCGATCTCGATGATACCGGCCGGGTGCCCGAAACCTTCCCAGGCCTGGTTCAGGCGGCCTGGCCCCGCTTGAGGAAGCATCCGGCCGCCGACAAACTGGCCCTGACCCTCAACCGCTTTCTGGTCCGGCCGAAATACGATGCCTCCGCTGATCCGGACAACACGGGGTTCCTGGAACGCCGGCCGCCGTGGATCAGCCCGGTCTGGGCCGTGGGAGCTTTGGTGGCCCAGTGCATGGGAAGCCAGGGGTGGCCCAACCGGTTTTTTGAGCCGGCCAATTTCCGCCTGAAAGGCCTGCCCCTGGCGGATACAAAGGGGGACCGGACCAACGCGGCGGAAATGGTGATGCCGGAAAAACTGGTGGCGGGTTTTGTCGAAGCCGGGTTTATGCCCCTGGTGGGGCCGGCCCGCAGAGACGATGCCTTCGTGCCTCGGGATCGGGCTTTGGCCGGGACAAGCCTGGGCCACGCTTTGTTTGTCGGCCGGCTGATCCAGTTCCTGCTGCATGGCCGGAACCATCCGGTGGATGGGGAAACGCCCGCCCAACTGGCCGGCCGGCTCAAGGCCTTCATCAGCTCGGAATGGGCCGCCACCGGGCATGCGGTCCCGGCGGACCTGGACGTTCGCGTGGATGCCGGGCGGTCCCCGCTGGTCGTCCGCCTGACGTTGACTCCGCCCACCGCCGTATTGGCATCCGGAACGAAAATGACCCTGTCGCTCCCCTGGTAACCGGCCCAGGGAAAGCCGGCCGGCGGGGAAAAAAGAGGGGAAGAAACCCGTCGGTCAGCGAACCGTGATCACCAGATCGCCGCCCTGGGCCGGCCCCGTCCAGGGCGCCACCTGATGCCGGCCCGGCAGCTCACCGGCCAAGGCGTCCGCCCGGGCTTTTTGTCCGGGACGGTAATAAATGGTGGGGGCTCCGGCTTTCCGGCTTCCGGCCTGGCTGGCCGTGACGCGGTATCCCTTGCCTTCCAGCACCGTACGGTACGCTTCGGCCAGTTCCGGCCGGCCGCTTTCGTTGACAATCGACACCCGCGCCGTGGAACCCGAAGATGCCCCCGAAGAGGCCGATGACCGGGCCGACCGGTTCCGCCCGCTTTTCGCGGACCGGCGGCTGGACCGAACCGCCGTGGACGGTTCGGCTGAGACCGGGCGGAT
>JAGVGV010000242.1 GCA_020056895.1 Deltaproteobacteria bacterium | reverse complement strand
TAAAGGCCCGCCTGATAACAACCTATATCATATGGGCCGGCATTTTGTTTTCCTTGGCCATTTACGTGGGGATCATTCAGGTGATCCCGGGTCCGGGGCCGGGAGCGTCCCTCGGGTCCATGGCGCCGTACATACTGTTGGCCGTGGGCGCCGTGTCGGCCGGCGGCGGGTTGTTCGTGCGCAAATTGTTATTGTTGAAGGCCTGTGAGCAAAGCCCGGGGGCGGACGATCTGGTTTCCTGGGCCGTGGGCCGGTATAACGTGGCGGTGGTTGTTTCATCGGCCATGGGCGAGGTGTTGGGGATTCTGGGGCTGGTCATCTATTTGACGGGCGGCGGAGTCATGCTGTTTTACGCCGCCGTGGCCGGGTCGGCTCTGGCCGTGGTCATGGGCCTTCCCCGATCCCAGGAACTATTCGATCTGGCGGAAACCGCCCGGATGAAAGCCGGCCGTTGACCGTACTCCCGCGCCTACCCCAGTTCCCGCCGGGCTTCTTCGGGGTTGGCGAAAAGCCGGAAAGAACGGTCCAGCCCCAGAATCCGAAAAACCCGTAAAAGGCCGGATTGGGCCGAAGGGTCCAAAATCAGGCCCACGCGGGCGGGATCCGGCGCGTTTTTCAAGGCGGCCATCAGCATCCCGATCTGGGAACTGGTCATGGTCCGGAAAGACCGGACATCCAGAACCAGCCCCGTCGGCGCCGCCGGCTCCCGATTCCGAACCCGCTCGATCAACCCCATGCTTTCCACGTCCAGGTCTCCGGATTGGATGGATACAACCTCCAACCCTTCGCCGCCGGCCGACGCGGTTCCAGAGCAGGCGCTGGTATCACTAAGCCAGGCGGCCAGGTTGTCAAGCAAGGCGGCCAGATACCGTTGGGATGGCCCGATCGGCGACCCGGTCGCCCATTGGGTTCCGTATTCCCAGATCAGGTTCCAGGCCAACCGGGTGGGCGGGTGGCCAAGGCGGTCCACGTCCTTTTGAAGGTCCCCCAGTTGTTCGATCAGATCCGAAACCGGACCATCGGGGGTGGTGGAAAGGTGGTCTTTTAACTGAGTGATCCGTTGGATCAGCCGTTGGCGAAGGTCTGGCGGCGTTTCATTCCGGATGGGGGTTGATTTCGGACCGGAAACGGCGTGGGTTGCGGCATGGGGTTCTTTCCGGAAAGATGGTTCCACATCCGGATGCGGGAGTGAAGGCGCCGGTGATGGGGCCGCGCCGGCGCCAGTTGGGGGCATATCCGCGTTCGAGCCGGTATCGAGGGTTTCGGTGATCTGGTCCAAGGACGCGTCCAAGCGGTCCAGCCAGTCCACCCGATCGGTTCCGCCCGAAGCCAGGTTGCCCACCATGACTTCAACGGTATCGAGCACCTGGAACAGCAAATCCACGAGACTTGGAGGGCAGCCGGCGGGCCCGCACTTATGTTCGCGGACGATCTGAAGGACGTTTTCGGTTTTGTGAAGCAGTTCGTACAGGCCCGACAGGTTCAGGAAGCCGGCGTTGCCTTTGATGCTGTGAATGCTTCGAAGCAGACCGTGGATGTCTTCGTCCCGGCCCGGGTCTTTTTCCAGCCGGACCAAATGCTGCCCGGCCGCCTCCAGGTGCTCCCGGGCGTCCTCCAGAAATTCGGTCAATATTTCCGGGCCCATGCGCCGTGTTCACCCATCCCCCCTAAAACCTGCGGCCCCGCCCCCTGGAGGCATGGGGATCAGCATATCACCCGGGTTGGGAATCGACAAGGCAAGGCCCCATGGCTTTCAGCAATCAGCGATTAGCGGTTTCCTTTAGCGGAACCAATTCGTATTTATTGAAAATTCAAAAAAATCCGTATTCCTGCTTTATTAGTTGACGGCCAATCGCTGACAGCCGGTGGGAAAAGCCAACTCTTTTCCAAATGGCTCACCTGTTCCACAAAGGGCATCCGTCACTTAAGGCTTGCCGGGCATGGACGATATCTCTTGACATTATTAGGGATTTCAGATAGTTTGGGTGGCCGTGAAACCATCCATCCGCGTCATCCCCAAAAACCGGACGATCACCCCCTGGTTGGTGAGCGCGGTTGTATGTGGCTTTTTGGGTGTGGGAATTCCTTGGGGGGTGTCGGCGGCCGCGGCCGGGGACGCCTCCCTCATCCAAGTGGCGGCCAAGGAAGACCCCGAAGCCCGGCGGATGGAAATGGCCGAACGGATGGGGTTGGACGAAGGCTCCGTCCGGGAACTCGAACAAAAAATCAAGGACCTGGAACAGGCCATGGCCGCCGAGATCACCGACCTGAGGCTGAATCTGGCGGACATCCAACGTAAATCCGGCGGGTCCCGGTCGCCCGGGTACCTGAATCCCCGGCCGGTCAGGCTGAACATCCGGAGCGATCCCCAGGCTCTGGGCCTCTATCAGCGCTCTCAGAACCTGTATTTGAGCAAAAGCGTGGATGAAGCGCAAAAGGGGTTCGCTGATTTTCTGGGCCGGTTCCCGCAAGACCCCCTGGCCCCCAACGCCCGGTACTGGCTGGCCGAATGCCATTACGACCGGCGGCGGTTCAAGGACGCCCTGGTCGAATTCGAAAAAGTTCCCGCCCAGTATCCCCAATCCGCCAAAGCTCCGGACGCGTTGCTTAAAATCGCTTACACCCATAACGAAATGGGCGACGCGGCATCGGCCATGACCGCCCTGGGCCATCTGTTGAAGAAATACCCCAACTCCTCCGCCTCGCGGATGGTAAAAACCGGCCGCACTCATTTTAAAAAATGATGGATCGCCCGCTCGTCCGGAAAACCCTTTCCGGAAAAGCCAAAAGGAAATGGGAGGACCGTTCGTGGATGTGGTCCATCATGCCCTGATCGGCTTG
>JAGVGV010000135.1 GCA_020056895.1 Deltaproteobacteria bacterium | reverse complement strand
CGGTCCGCCACTTCGATCAGATCGGCGGCGGCCAGAATCCGGGGCAGCCGGCTGAAAAAGTCCGCCACGCTGGTTCCCGGTACATGGGGCCGGCCAAAATCGGCCCGAGTCACTTTGCTGGCGCGATCGTGCAGGGATTCGGTTTTCAGCGAGGCGGGGTCCAGGGGCGGAAAGCGGGTCACGCCTTGACCTCCTCGCCTGGAAGCTGAAAGAGCAAATAATCCACCATTTCGCAGATCACGTGGCCCAGGGTGATGTGAACTTCCTGGATCCGCGGTGTTTTTTTGCTGGGAATGGCCAGAAGCACGTCGGCCAAAGGCTTACATTCGCCGCCATCGGCGCCGGTCAGGGCAATGGTCTGAAGCCCCAGGCCGCGGGCGGCGGCCAAAGCCCGGACCACATTGGGTGAATTGCCGCTGGTGGAAAGCCCCCAGGCCACGTCCCCCGGCCGGCCCAGCGCCTTGATCTGCTTGGCGAACACATCCTGAAAGCCGTAATCGTTGCCAATGCTGGTCAAGACGGACGTATCCGTGGTCAAGGCCACGGCGGGCAGGGGTGGACGTTCGATCAGGAAGCGGTTGACGAATTCGGCGGCCAGGTGCTGGGCGTCGGCGGCGCTGCCGCCATTGCCGAAAATCAGCAACCGGTGGCCTCGGGTAAAGGCTTCGGCGATCATCCGCGCGGCCTGGGCCACCCGGTCGGTCAGGCCTTGGGCTTCGTTGATCAATCGGGCGCTCTCCGAGAGAGCGGCCAAAACCATTTCGCGCACGGCATGGCTCCTTGGCGGGTTGGAGACGATCGGCGGGCCGTGTTTTTTCCAGCCGGAAGGCCGGCGCTCAGCGCCGCCCAGGGGCGTATCCGGCCCGCTGTTGTCATAGTATAACCCCCTGATTTTGTCAAATCTCCCACCAACCGGCGGGGTGCTTTCGCGGGGTTTGCACCCCAGCCGTTTTGTGAAGGATTTTTCTTTTTTATCGTTTGGTCCATAAAAAAAGGTGAATGGGGAGGGAAACGGAGGCCGGGAGGCCCGGTCCGGGTCCGGGTTGTGGCCGGGGATGGGACCAGGAACCCAGACCTGGCGCGGGGGGTGGACGGCAACAGCCTATTTTTTTTGGTATTTTAAAGAAAAAAACCTTGCCATCGGGATTGGCCTTGTGATATTAATGGGATCCAAAATGAAAGGGGCGTTTGGGCTTGATCTCCGGACCATCCAAAAAACCGGGTGGCGGGGAATCCCGTTGGCGTTCCCTTAAAAAGTTTCCATGCTCCCCGAAATAAGCTATATCAATGCGTTGACGGGGATAGGCGATAAAGGGCGAGCCCGGCGGCCCGCCCCGAAATCAGGAAAACGATTTCCGCGTTAAATGGCCCACCGTCGTGGGCGGGAACATCCTGAGCATCTTAAGGGGGAGACCATGACCAAAGCCGAATTGATTACCGCCATCGCCAAGGACACCGAACTGACCAAGGCCGACGCCGAGCGGACCATCAATTCCTTCATGTCCCAGATTTCCAAGACCCTCAAAAAGGAAGGCAAGCTGACCCTCACCGGCTTCGGCACCTTCGAGGTGGTCAAGCGGAAAAAACGCAAGGGCCGCAATCCGCAGACCGGTCAACCCATCACCATCAAGGCCCATAAAGTGGTCAAGTTCAAACCGGGTAAAAGTCTGCGCGACCAGATCAAGTAGAACCCATCCCCAAAAAACTCTTTTGCCCTGGATGCATCGTTGGAGGTGGGAAGCCAATCCCTGGAATAAGGCCATTATTCCTCCGGTTGACTTCCCGCCTCCGCCTCAACCAGGGCCTTACGCCTTATTTTGGGGCAGGTACTCGCATTGCCGTTCAACATGGGGAAGCATTCCTCTGACCGGCCATCCGGCGGCCAGTGGATGTATTCCCCTCTTTTACGATTTAAGGGATAGAGGCCAGCCATCGTCCCTTTGACCTTTCCGGCGGCATCATCCCGCGCCGGTCCCTGCCGTGCGGCCCAGCCGAAAGCCACGGCCGGGCCGTAATCCGGAATGATCCCAAGGGATTCATTGTTTTTTCCATTTCGGCGGCCATACGCCCGTCCCGAGCCGTTTTCCCGTCCGCTTTTCCTCCTCTTCCGGTTTTGGTTTCATTTCCCATTCGCCCCCAAAACGTGGTAGGGTATCCCCCTTACGGCCACCGGATGGTGGAACAACAGGCTATTGGGGCGGGATCATGGTGGACCGGCTGGCTCCGTGGGTTCTGGCGGCGTTCTTCCTGATCGGACTTGCGGTTTCGGGCCTGGCCCGGGCCGAGCAGGTAACGATTCAGGTTCAGAGCGAAGGGCCGTCCTATACCCTGCAAGCCGACCGGATCACGGCCTTGGGCGACAAGGAACTGTATTGGGGCCGAGGCCACGTACGGTTGACTCAGGGTACGGACGTGATCACCGGCGACGACATCCGGTTCCTGGCCCGGGATAAAACCGCCGAAATTCGCGGAAACGTTTCCGTCACCAGCCCGGACATCCGGATTCAATGCCAGCGCATGGTGGTGAATCTGGAACAACGGGTGGGCAAGATTTACGAAGGCCGGATATTCTTCGCCGCCAATCACTACTATCTATCCGGAGACGAGATAGAAAAAACCGGCCCCGAAACCTTTTTTCTGACCACCGGTTCGGCCACTTCCTGCGATGGTCCCGACCCGGCCTGGGCGCTGACCGGCCGGGATATCACCGTACGGAACGAGGGGTACGCCCGAGCCCGGGACGTGACCTTTCAGACCCGGTACGCGCCGGCCATGTATCTGCCCTGGATCCAGGTTCCGGTGAAAAGCCGGCGGCAAAGCGGGCTGTTAATCCCTCAGGTCACGGATTCCTCGCGGGATGGTTTCACCTTCACCCAGCCGGTGTACTGGGCCTTTTCAGACAGCAAAGACGCAACCCTTTATCTCAAGCACATGGTGAAACGAGGCGCCGAAGCCACCATCGAGTTCCGGTTCAACGATTGGGGCGGCCGAGGAACCTTTCTGTTTTCCTACCTGGACGACCAGGACGCACCATCCTACTATTTTCCAAGGCCTGGGCGGTCCGATGACCTTGAAGAACGGTACTGGTTGAGAGGCAAGGCCGATCTTAGAACTGAAGGCGGCTTCGACGTTCGGTTGGATATCGATTATGCCAGCGACCCCAAGTACATCGAGGAATTTGAAGACAGCCTGACGGGATACGGCGCCAGCCGGCGGCAGCTGGAACGGGAATTCAGCCGGGACCTGGCCGATCCGCTCAACATGCTTCGAAAATCCACCCTCCAGGCGGTCCGGCCGATCAACAACATGGTCTTTTCCGCCGACATGGAATACACCCAGAACCTCAAGGACCCCGATAACCTGGACATCATCCAAAGACTCCCCCGCCTGGGGCTCGATTACCATCGGCGTCAGCTAAGGGATACTCCGTTCTTCCTGACCATGGGGTCCGAATATACCTATTTCGCCCGCCGGACCAATGACGAAAGCACCCTGACCGAAGAGGGCCACCGCCTGGACGTTCATCCCCGGCTCCACTTACCCGTCAAGCTGGGCCCGTACCTGGATTTCGAATCCTCCGTGGGCGGCCGGGTCACGGCGTACCTGCCCCACGGCATGGAACCGGACCCCACCCAATCCCGGGACCTGGATTTGAACCACCGATTTTTCAGCCGGGAACTGTATGACCTGAAAATGGAACTTTCCACCAGCGTGGGCCGCGTATACCAGTTGGGCTGGGACCGGATTCCCGCCGTCAAACACCGGATCCGGCCCGAAATCACTTATAGTTACCTGCCTGAAGTAGACCAATCCGATTTCCCCTATTGGGATTCCGACGACCGGATCCAGCCGGAAAGCCGGATCCGATACGGCTTGTCCAATTACCTGGTGGCCAAGCGTCTCCAGCCGGACAACCGGCCCCGGACCATCCTCGCGGCCAATGGCCACTGGCTGCCCGAAACGGAAAAACGGCCCGAATATCAGTACCAGGAATTTTTCCGGTTCGGCGTGTACCGCTCCTACGATTTCGTCGAAGCCAGCCGGGCTTTGGAAGAACGGAGTCCCACTCGGGATCGGGATTTCCACCGCCCCCATTCCGCCTGGGAAACCGATCTCGAACTGGGTTTCCAACCCTATTTCTGGCTCCTGGCCCGTTCCGGGTGGGATACCTATACCGAAAGCTTTACCGACCATACCATCAGCGCCTCCGTGGCGGACCAACGGGGCGACTCGCTGACCACCACCTACGAACTTCACCTGGAACCTTTCCGCGAAATTGACCGGGAATATTATGAATACGAAGAAATCCGGGGGGTCGCCAAGCTGGTGCTGAACGAGGAATGGTCCATTGAATATGAAAAGGACTATTCCCTTTTGACCAACACCGAGATCGAATCGGTGCTGTCCGTGAATTATACGCCCCAGTGTTGGGGTTTAAGGCTCGAATATTCGGAAAAGCCGGACGACCGGTCCATCGCGTTGTATCTGAACCTGTTGGGGCTGGGCGAAATGGGGCCGTGGTCCCACCGGACGCAGGAACGGACCACCACCGATACCACGGACGAGGTCGTCGAGGAGAATTGACGGCCGGCGCCCAACGGAATGATCTCACGCCCCTGAATCTTCCCAACGATTCCAGAATTCCCGACGACGAAAATCAACCGGCCTCACCAGCGCGAGCGTGGCCGGTGCGCAAGCGCCTTGGATGCCCCTGGCCAGGAGCCCCCTTCGCCGGCCGATCGGCTTTCATCATCGCGGGCGCCCAGGTCAATCGAGCCGGTATACTTGGGCCGCGTTGGTATGGCCGACCTTTTCGGCGAGGTCCGGGGGCAATGTTTGGACCATGGCCCAGGTTTTCGACATGGATTCCGGGTAACGGGACCGGATGCCAACCGGACACACGAATTCATCGCTCCCGACCATGAATCGGTCGGAATACTCCTGGATCAGGCTCAACCATTCCGGACGAATCCGGCCGGCGGGGTCCACGAGCCGGTTGGGCATCCTGTCGTCGCCGCCCACCACTCGAAGCCGCTCCTCGACGCGAAAAGCCAGATACAGGTTGGGGTGTGTTCGGACCAGGCGCCGCATAAGGTCCGGAGTCATTTGACCGATGTTATCCCACCCAATATGCTGCCAAACCACCTTGGCGCCCCGTTGATGGACCAATAAACGCTCCAGGCCCGGGATGTTGGCCGTGAGCCGCGTTTGGTTGCGTCCGGTCGCTCGGGCGATACCGGCCGGCAAGGGCGTTGGGGTGGTCACGGCTTCCATGTGCAGATCGATAGGCCGGTTGGTTTTCGCCGCCACATCGGCCAGCAGCAGGAACAGGGGATGGTCTGGAGACACATTTTCATTCGGGTGTTCGGGATTCAGGGACAAATGGAGGGCCGCCATTTCCCCGAAACCAAGGGCTCCTTGCTGGATCAAGGCCAAGGCGGTTTTTTCGAAATCGGCTTTGATCCCGCCGGTGACCCGATCCGGAGGAGTGCCATGGATCACGGTATTCAGCTCCAGGCCGCCGGCCATGAAAAAAAGACGCCCGGGGTGGCGGTCCAGCGCCTTTTTAAAGGATGAATACCCCCCGGGTCCATTCTGGTTGGGAATCTGAGGCGGCGGCAGGACGATGGCCTTGGCCACTCCCAATGGGTCCATCATGGCGGCCAGTTGGTCAGCGGCCGAATCGTAATCGCCGCTTGAGGCGCCTTGTTTCGGGCCGGATCGGGCATCACGTCCGCCGGATCGAGGCCCCATGGGGCCGGAGCTCCCCGCTCCGCCGCCTGAAGGACCGGCCTGGAGCATAAAGTGCATATGGGTGTCGATGAAGCCTTTTCCTTTGTCCGCCTTAGCCGGTCCCGAGGCTGCAAGACAAAGGACCGCCAAAACCCACGGGACCACGTGGACCCACCATGCCCTTTTCCCGGACATAACGCCTCCTCATTCGCGCCGTGAATCGCGCCCTTGATCTTCATGATCCATTTCCCTCATTATATCCCCTGTTCCGCCAACCGGCTTCCACGGTGCTTCATCGCATGAATGTTGAATCCTCCCCAGGAACCGGCTGGCTGGTTGCCATCTCATTCACCGTCCAAGGTTGGGGACGAAAGGGCCTGATCCCCGTCCCGCCGTTCGAAAAAGGAGAAATCAAATAATGTCCTTCTGGCGGGTGTCCGGCTGGATCGCGGTTCTTTTCTGGGTCTTTCTGGCGACCCAGGCAACGGCCCAGGAACCGATCCGGATCGGGGTGATCGCGGACCAGACCGGCGAATGGGCCGCGGATGGTTTAGCGGCGTCCCTGGCCGTGGAAACGGTGGAAACGATGCTCCATTCCCAAAACGGGCCAGGCGGGCATGCCATGGAATGGTTGGTGGTGGACGGCGGGTCCGATCCTACCCAGTACGCGGCGCGGGCGCATTGGTTGTTGAAAGAGAAAAAGGTGATCGCCGGCCTGGGGGGTTGGGACGATGCCTCGGCCTTGGCCGCCGGCGATGTGTTCGCCCGGTATCGGGCCCCGTTCGCGTCCCTGGGAGCCGCGGGGCCGGGCGTGGCCCTCATCAGCCACAACGTGGTCATGGTCCGAACACCCGATAACGATCTGAGCCGGGCGGTGGCCCAGTATGTGATCCTCCGGCTGGGGTTCCCGTCCTTCGCCCTGGTTCAGGATTCCGCTTCCCCAACCAGCCTCCGGAAAACCCGATACCTCCGCCATTTCGCCCGATCTTTTTCCGGAAAAGAAATCCCCGCCGGCTGGACCTTGGACCTTCCAGCCGAGGGCGGCGACCTTTCCCCCTTGATCGAACGCCTGAAATCCGACCAGGACCTGGCCGCCGTCCGTGCTTGGGTCCTGACCACCGGACCTCGGGACGCCGCCCGGTTCGCGTCCCGGATACGGTCCGAGGGGCTGGACATGGTTTTGATCGCCGCCGGAGGCCTGGATCTTTCCCTTATGGGGAGTCCGGATGATCCCGAAACTCCCGAGGCGCCAGGCGCCTGGCTGCCCCTGGCCTTCCATCCCCACCAACCGGGCCTTTCCGGACCGGCCCGGACGTTCGCGGCCGGGTACGCCAAAAAACATGGCCGGGACCCCGGGGAGCCGGAAGCTTTGGCCTTCGACGCGATGACGGCCATGGCTCAAGCTTCGGACCAGGCGGTCCGAAACCTGGGACAAGCCGAATGGGACCGGGCGGACCTGGAAACGCGGCGGCGGGCCGCGGCCGATGCGCTCCGGTCCGGCCGATGCGCCTGGACCACTCAGCCCTTCGATTTCACCCGGGAAGGCTGGCCAAAGCGGAGCCTGGTCTGGGCTCGGGTGTACGGCGGATCCACGGCTTTCGTCGAATTCCAGCCGTATGAAACCTTCACTCCGCCAGGCCTGGACACCCTTCCCTTCAAGTAACCCCTGACCGGCGGACGGTCCCGGATGGATGGCGGACGCGAAGCCGCCCTATCGCCCTATCGGGCTTGTTGACAAACCGATCATTCTTCAGGCATGATGCTTCCCGTCGCTAGGGGTGGGTTACTGAGACCCGGGACACCATGATCCCGGGGACCCTTTGCACCTGATCTGGGTAATACCAGCGTAGGGAAGCGGCGCGAAAACGAACCAACCCGTTCGCCATGCTCTCCAAGGCCCGTTCAGGCCGCGAAGGGCGTTTCGCACCGTTTCCGGGGTTTTCCTGGAAACGGTTTTTTTGTTTTCGAGCGGTTTTCGGCCCGAACCTCATGGTTCCATGCCGATTCGTTTTCTCATCCTTCCATATCGTTCTTGCCCGGGCCGGCGCCGGCCACCCCCCAATCACAACCCATTTTCCTTTCAGGAGGGGCATTGCCATGGCCTTGGACGAAATCGTTATTTCTCGTGCGATTATCGAAAGGTATTTCAACAAGTTACTTTCGGCATTGGACCTGGACGCGGCCATTGCCGGAGCCGGGCCGTCCGGTCTCACCGCCGCATGGCACCTGGCCAAGGCCGGCCGGAAGGTGGCCGTATTCGAACGGAAACTCAGCCCCGGCGGCGGCATGTGGGGTGGCGGGATGATGTTCAACGAAATCGTGGTCCAGGCCGAAGCCCTGCCCATCCTGGACGACCTGGGCATTCGGGCATCGCGGTTTCAAGAGGATTATTACACCGCTGATTCCGTGGAATGCACATCCACTCTGGTTTCCCAGGCGGTGAAAGCCGGAGCCATGATTTTCAACTTGGTCTCGATCGAAGACGTGATGATTCGGGGCGCCCGCGTCACCGGCATCGTCATCAATTGGTCCTCCGTGGACCTTGCGGGGCTCCACGTGGACCCCCTGACCCTCCGCTGCCAATACCTCGTCGATTCCACAGGCCATCCCATGGAGGTCATGAAGGTCATCGAACGCAAAGTCGATGCCCGGCTGAATACTCCTTCGGGCCGCCTGGAAGGCGAACGGTCCATGTGGGCCGACGCGGCGGAAACCAACACCCTCATCAACACCCGGGAAGCCTTTCCAGGGGTTTACGTATGCGGCATGTCGGCCAACGCCGCCTTTGGCTCGTACCGGATGGGGCCGATTTTCGGAGGCATGCTTTTGTCCGGACGCCAAGTGGCTCGGGAGATCGACCGGCGCTTGTCCACCCGTACGGGAAACGATGGCGAATCGGCCCTTTCATCATGACGCCCGGAGTGGGGCCAGGAGGATATTCGATGACCCAATTGGAACAAGCGCGGCAAGGCGCCGCGTCGCCGGCCATGATCCAGGCGGCCGGGACCGATGGGATTTTGGTGGACAATCTGATGAAGGCCATGGCCCAAGGAGAAGCCGTGCTGCCGGCCAACCGGCGGCGGGCCGGCTCGGCTTCCACCCCAGTCCGATGGGTGGGGATCGGGAGGGGTTTGTCCATCAAGGTCAACGCCAATATCGGCACGTCCACGGCTCAGTCGGAGATCGAACGGGAGCGGGACAAGGTTCGGGCGGCCGTGGAAGCCGGCGCGGACACACTCATGGACCTGAGCACGGCCGGGAACCTGGACGACATCCGCCGGATGGTGCTGTCCCGATCGGGCCTTCCGGTGGGGACCGTGCCGATTTACCAAACCGCCGCCCGGGTGGTGGGCCGGGGCGGGGTGGTGGCCCGGATGAACGCCGAAGAAATGTGGGATGTGGTGGCCGGCCAGGCGGAAGACGGAGTGGATTTCATGACCATTCACGCCGGGTTGACTCAGGGCGCTCTGGAACGGCTGAAAAAGCAGGGCCGGCTCATGGACATCGTCAGCCGGGGCGGATCATTCCTGGCGGCCTGGATGGTCCACCAGCAAAAGGAAAACCCTTTTTACGAAGGGTTTGACCGACTGCTGGACCTGGCCCGGAAACACGACGTAACCCTGAGCCTGGGCGATGGGCTCCGGCCCGGCTGCCTGGCCGACGCCACCGACAGGGCTCAGATTCAGGAACTGATCGTTCTTGGGGAACTGGCGGACCGGGCGCGAGCGGCCGGAGTGCAGGTGATGATTGAAGGACCCGGCCATGTGCCGCTCGACCAGGTCCAAATGAACGTCCAACTGGCCAAAACCATCTGCCGGGGGGCGCCCTTGTATGTTCTGGGGCCGTTGGTGACGGACGCGGCCGCCGGTTGGGACCACGTGGCGGCGGCCATCGGAGGCGCCGTGGCCGGCATGGCCGGGGCGGACTTCCTTTGTTACGTCACCCCGTCCGAACATTTGCGGCTACCGGACGCGGCGGACGTTCGGGCCGGCGTGATTGCCGCCCGGATCGCGGCCCATGCAGCCGATCTGGCCAGGGGGAACCCCCAGGCCTGGGACCGGGACCGCCGGATGTCCACGGCCCGCCGAAGCCGGGATTGGCCCGGCCAGATTGAACTGGCCCTGGATTCCTTCACCGCCGCCAGCCTGCACGAGGCGGGCGGTTCGTCCCAGGACGGCGTATGCGCCATGTGCGGCCCATACTGCGCCCTGAAGATCGTAGACGAATGCCTTCATCCCCAGACGCCGCCGGAACGGGGATAAACGCCCGTTCCCGTTGAGAGTGGAGCGTCATGGTGCAGCCATGGTGGGGGACCGCTTGGCGGCCCTTGTTGGCGGCCGGTCCTACCGGCCCCCCACCATCTTCCTCGGATTCCCGAAGACGCTAAAAGAGGATTCAATGACCGTTCGCGTTCTGTCAATCGCCGGTTTGGACACCGGCAACGGCGCCGGCCTGGGCGCCGACCTCAAAACCATTACCGCCTTGGGCGGCTGGGGGCTTTCCGCCGCAACCGCCCTGACCGCGCAAAACACTCAGGGCATAAAGGACATTCACCCCGTTCCGCCCTCCTTTATCCGCCGCCAGATCGACGCCGTTCTTTCGGACATTGGCGCCGACGCGGTGAAAACCGGCATGCTGGCCACTGCCGAACAGGTTCGGGAAACGGCCCAATGCCTGAACGACCACAACGTCCGCAATCTGGTGGTGGACCCGGTTTTCCGGTCCACCAGCGGCACGCATTTATCCGCTCCGGAAGCCGTCCAGGCCCTTCGGTCCGATCTATTGCCTCTGGCCCGGATGGTCACCCCCAACCTGGCCGAAGCCGCCATCCTCGCCGGCCGTCCGGTTCGGAACCTGGAAGAAATGGAAACCGCCGCCCGGATCATCCGCGACCTGGGGCCGGATGAAGTCCTGATCAAAGGCGGCCACCTGGCCGGCCGGCCGGTGGACCTGCTTTTTAAAGGAACCCGCAGTCACCTGTTGGACGGTCCTCGGATCGAAACCGAAGGCGCCCACGGGACCGGCTGCGTTTTTTCAGCCGCCTTGGCCACTTTTTTGGGCCAGGGGATGGAATCGTACCCGGCGGCGGTCCGAGCCAAGGACTTCACCACTGGGGCCATCAGCCGGGCGGTCCGGTTGGGGGCGGGAGGCCCTTCCGCGGACCCCTTTGCCCACGCGGCTCTTTTCACCGAGCGCGAATCGGTTCTTGAAGCCCTGCGGACGGCCTTGGACCGGCTTTTGTCTCAACCCCTGGCCCACCTGGTGCCGGAAATCAGGTCCAACCTGGGGTTCGCCTTGCCCCAGGCCTCCCGAACCGAAGATGTGGCCGCCGTTCAAGGACGAATCACCACCTTGGGCCGCCGTCTTCTGGCCCTGTCCGAACCCGCCTTCGGCGCCTCGCGCCACGTGGCCCGAGTGATCCTGGCGGCCATGTCCGCCAACCCTTGCCTACGGTCCGCCATGAACATCCGGTACAGCCCCGAAATCGTCCAAGTCTGCCAGGCCTTGGGGTTCCAAACGGTTTGTTTTGAGCGGTCGGCCGAACCCGAAGCGGTCAAGGCGCGGGAAGGATCCACCCTGACCTGGGGAACTCGCCGGGCTCTCGAAGGCGGCCAGGGGACGGCCGACGTGGTATACGATCTGGGGGAAGTGGGCAAGGAACCCGTGGTCCGGGTGCTGGGAACCGATCCCGGCCAAGTGGTTGAAAAGGTGATCCGAATACATGAAGCACTGGTTGAAGCCGGACGGGCGTAACCATTAGCTTCTGGGGACAAGTCAAGCCCGCCGGATCAAGAGAACCCGTTTTCTCCCCCTCCCCCCGCCTCCGCCCCCTCGGGCGCGAGGACGAGGGGAGGGAGTTTTTTCCTAAAGATGCCAGGGCGAAAACCGGCAACCCTTCTCGTCCGGTATGTATGTATGCCCCCACGATGGCGCCCGTTCTCTATGCGTAACACCTCAGTGACGGGTGGCAAGCTAAGGCCTTGTTTCATTATCACCTCTTACCACCCCTCACCCCGCCCTCTCCCCCGGGCTCCGGGGCCAAGG
>JAGVGV010000560.1 GCA_020056895.1 Deltaproteobacteria bacterium | reverse complement strand
GGCGGGCCATTTCGTCAATGACTTCCATGTCCAAAAGCGTATTGTCCATATCGAAAAAGACCAGCCGCTTGCTTTTTCGAAAGGCTTCCATTTTCTGGAGAGCCAGGTCCACGTCCAGGTCCCGGCTTTTCACCATGAGCCGCCGTTTGAGCCGCGAAAGGCTTTCGGCCCGGACTACGTTGATCACCATTTCCACGCAGTGGGCGGCGTGGTGGGACGGGCTGGAAATGCTTTCAATATTCACGTGTTCTTCGCCCAAAATGGCCGAAAATTCCGCCAGCGCCCGGGTGCCGCCGAAAAAGGTGAGAACGAAGAGGGACCGGTTGTTGTTGGCCAGAACCTCGGAAGGGGAAAAAAGCCGGAAATTGAGCGTCAGGTTCATCCGGCTGGCTTCGAAAAGCAGGTCCTTGAGCAGACTGTCGGGGCTTTGAGCGGCCCCGGCGAAATCGATCAAAAACGACAGACCCAACAGGTCCTGAAGAGAAGCCTGTTCAATATCCACCACGTCCACGCCGTGGTCGGCCATTACCCGGGTCATGGCGGCGGTAATGCCCGGCCGGTCCTTTCCGGAAACCGTAATCATCAATAATTCGCGGGCCTCGTTCATAAAGCGCCTCCGCCATTCAAAGCCGTTTCCCCGCCGTCCACGGGCAGAATCTCGTATTCGGCCGCCAACGGGCCTTCCAGCCATTGAAGGGATTCCATCCGCACCGTGACCAGAACCGCGGCCCGGTGGCGGGCCAATTCGGCCAGCGTGGGGTGCCGGACCAGAAACCGGGCCATAAGGTCGGACCGGTCGGCTCCGGCGGCCACGCCCAACACCCGTCCGGCCACGGTCAGGGCGCGGGCCACAAGGCGGCCCTCGCGGGCGGCTTCGTCCCGGTCATCCACCAGAAAACTGACCCTGGGGTTGTGGACGAGGTTGTCGTATTTGGTGGTTCCGGCCCGGGTGACCAGGTAAAAAAACCGCCCATCCTCCTCGGGAAGAAAGGCCATTAACGAACAATGGGGCAGGTCCCGGTTCGATGTGGCCAGCACTCCGTGGGTCCGCTCCCGGAAAAAGGCGATCATGGTATCAATGCTCATTCGTCGCTCCCTGGAATCCCGGATGGGGGCCATCCGGTTCGACGGCTCATAATAGGGTAATTCCGGGAAAAGACAAGTGCATTGGTATCCCCGCGGGTACCGCTCCGTCTCGGTCGGCAGGGCGGAGTTGGGCGCCTTTCGGGCATGAGCTGACCGCTGACGTCTGATCGCCGCCGGCTTCTCCCAAAAGGCGTACATTGGGATGCCTCTCGGCCTTGCCAAGCCCGGAGTGGTCGTGGTACTGTTGGGCGGACCGATGGAAACCGGAGGGGGCGTTCGTGCGTGCGGTGGTTCAACGAGTCAAGCAGGCCTTCGTGACCGTGGATGAAGAGGAAATCGGCCGGACTGGCCTGGGATTTCTGATCCTTTTGGGCGTGGGCAAGGGCGATGGCCCGGCCGATTCGGCCTGGCTGGCTGAAAAAATCGCCGGCCTGCGGGTGTTCGAAGACGACCAGGGAAAAATGAACCGGGGCCTGATGGATGTGGGCGGCGGGGCCTTGGTGGTCTCCCAGTTCACCCTGTGGGCCGACTGCCGGAAAGGCCGGCGGCCTTCGTTCATCGATGCCGCCGGACCAGACCAGGCCCAACCGCTCTATCTGGACTTCATCCGCCGCCTCGAAGCCCTGGGCGTTCCCACGGCCGCGGGGCGTTTCGGCGCCATGATGCACGTTCATCTGATCAACGACGGCCCCGTCACCTTGATATTGGAAAGCCCCAAGCCATGAGCGCAATCTCAACCAACCCCCAGGATTGGCCGGACGGCCTTCCCCCCTGTTTGATCCACGTGGACAAGGACGGCCAGTTGTGGCATCTGGGAGCGCCCATGGTTCACGCCGGAATCAACCAGATCATTTTCGACCACGCCGAGCTGGACGAAACGGGCCGATACATCGTATCGTTCCGAGGTCAACGGTGTTTTCTGACCGTGGAAGACACCCTGTTCGTTGTCGTCCGGGTGGATGGGCCTCCCCCGGAAGCAGGCGCGGCGGACAGGTTGGCATTGACGCTCAACGATGGTTCCCGTGAAGACCTGGACCCCGCGACCTTGGACCTTTCGGCCGACAACATCCTTCGCGGGCGGGTGAAAAACGGACGCTTTCCGGCCCGGTTCCAACGGGCCGCCTATTACCAACTGGCCGAGTACGTGGTGGAGCGGGACGACCGCTTCGTTCTGCCCGTCCAGGGAAAAGACTGGCCTTTGGCCTGAAACCCGCGGTCTCGGATTTTCGCCGCTCGGCGGCCATGTCATTCTTCGGAGCGAACCGGATGCCTCTGGACGTAACCTGTTTTTACTGCGGACACAAAAAAAGCGTCCAGATCGGCGAAGTGGTCAAGCTGGCGTGCGACAAGTGCGCCAGCGCCAAGGTGGTGCTCCGGAATCCCGCCGTGTTCCGGTGCGCCTTGTGCGGTGAAACCTTCAGATACCCCGCCGATCAGCGCGTTACCGCCTATCACGACAAACCCCGGTGCTTGGGCCGGGCGCTGATCCTGATGGATTACGAATAAAATCCGCGCCGGCGGATAACAGCCCCGCGATAGAACCCGGTCCCGCTCTGATGGCATCCCGGAATTAAGGAACGGATGGACGTTGTTGATTTTCCCGATCAACCAGGTTCGTTTCCTATGAGCAGTTCTTCTTATCCAT
>JAGVGV010000026.1 GCA_020056895.1 Deltaproteobacteria bacterium | reverse complement strand
TTGTCAAGAAAGAAACAGGCCTCGCAAAAACTTGAGGCTGAGACCAGAACATCGAGGAGTGGTTGGCGCCCGCAAAACCTATCCATGAGCTCAAGGTGGCCCGAGGCTGGAAGGCCATCGTGGAGATGGTGGGAGCATCCGAGCGCACCGCCATAAGCATGGCCAGGAGGCGCGGGCTTCCGGTTCGGTACGACGACAAGACGTCGGCCACCGGGTGGAAGTCTGCAAGGGCTGCATGGTGGCCGTCAGGGTGATCCAGGAATACATGGAAGCGGCGGCCTAGCCAAGCCCCAATTGACACGGGAAAAAGAAGGGTTACGCCCTTCTGGCAATCCGTTCGGCCAGGATGGAGATCAGGCCGCCCAGCATGACGTAACCCAGGAGCACTTCGACGATGACCACCATCTGGCCCCAACCGGTTTTGGGGGTAATGTCTCCGAAACCCAAAGTGGAAAAGGTGACGACGCTGTAATACAGGCTGGTCATGAAGCCTTCGGCTGCGGGAGGTGTTGGATAACTGTTTATGTCAGGGTGAAATATTGGGTCCTTTATAACTTCAGGGAATTTGAAATGGTCCGGTCCCATGGCAAAGATAATGCCCGCGAAAATGAACATGAGATAGGCGGCCCAAAACACCCAGGCTCCCAGGTTTCGGCCATACCCGCAAGTCAAGGCCCATAGATGAGCCCGGAATTTTTCTAACCGGGTTTTCCGCGTGGCCAGGTATTGTTCCAACCACGCCTGATCTTTGGCGAAGCGCTTGAACATATCATCGCCATAACAGCCATCCACGTTGATGCCTCGGTATTTTTCCGTTTTGAGGCCCCGGCATTTTTCCTCGTTGTCGTATTTGATGCCGGTTACATCAGCGCCGTTCAGGTTGGCGGAACGGAGGTCCGCGCCTTGGAGTTGGGCGCCGAGGAGTCTCGCGCCGTTCAGGTTGGCGGAACGGAGGTCCGCGCCTTGGAGTTGGGCGCCGAGGAGTCTCGCACCGTTCAGGTTGGCGGAACGGAGGTCCGCACCTTCGAGGATGGCTTCGAAGAGGTTCGCGCCTTCGAGGTGGGCGTCCCTGATATCCGCACCTTCGAGGTGGATCGCCCAAAGTTCTGCGCCTTCGAGGTGGGCGCCGTTGAGGTTTGCGCCTTCTATCTGGGCTAATCCGAGATTAGCACCTTCGAGGTGGGCATTGCTGAGGCGCGCGCCACTGAGGTGCGCGCCGTTAAGGATCGCGCCTTCGAAGTGGGCACCACTGAGGTCCGCGCCTCCAAGGTTGGCGTACTTAATGTCCGCGCCTTCAAAGTGGGCACTCCAGAGAAACGCGCGTTCGAGGTGGGCTTCGGTGAGGTCTGCGCCTTTGAAGTGGGCACTCCAAAGAAGCGCGCCTTCGAGGTGGACCCCCCAGAGAAGCGCGCCGTCAAAGTGGGCTCCTCTGAGAAACGCGCCTTCAAAATGGCAGCCTGAAAGGTTGGTATACGATAAGTCCGCTTGTTTTCCTTCTTTTCCTTTTGATGTCACCCACAATTTTGAATCCGCGAGAATTTGTTCGAGTTCTTCGTCGGAGATTTCGCGTAATTCCTTTTTTTCTTCATCCGCCATTAGCTTCCGTCCTTTCCATAAGCGCTGCTGAGTAAATAGATAAATCAAACCATATCGATGAGATACAAGATGATAACTGGGTTTCTTGCCCGGTGCAAGGGGAAAACGGGCGCGGCGGGGCGAGGGGGTGATACAAGATATGGGAGTTTGGTTACCAAACAAATTTTGTAATACAATATATAGTATTTTTTCCTCTTTAAACCCACAAAATGTTGATTTATCCTAGGCCATGGTAAAGGGCGTCAAGCAAAATTTGCTTGAACATTAAAATGTTGCGTAAATTCGACGGCCAGGCCATGTACAACCTGTTCAAGAAGCACGCCGCCCGGATCGTCGTCCCCTCCGAGAACGCGCCCGCGTCTGGGATGCCCTCCGGGCTCAGGCCCTCCGCCGATTCGGGCGATGAAGCCACATTTAGGAGCCGCTTCGAAAGCCATGTCCCTCAACCCCGGCTATACCGCCCAGGTCCGCGACCGGCCCTTCCTTCGCAACCCCGGCCCGACCCTCCATTGCCCCTCCTGCCGGAAACCCCTCGCGCAAGGGCACGTTCTCCGCCTCTACACCCGCTGCAAACACTGCGGGAAGTGGGTGCAGCTGATCAGCCAAGCTGCTTCCGCTCTATAAGAACCCATCGCTTCCGATGGTTCAGTCGGAGATATTAGGGCACTCACTTCACCCAAAAAAATCCACTGCCCACTATCGATCGCTGGTTGGATGCCTCGAAATCACTTTCCATTTAGGCTGGGCCCGTGATATAGAAAAATTATTGATCCATTTCATCATACTGTTTGTTGGACTTTCCCAACCTGAAACGGAGGTTGCGCGGATGTCGGGTACGGTGTTGAACTGGAAGGATCTCGTTCTCGTCCATATCGAATTCAAACGCCTTCAGACCTTTCTTTTTGAGGTGCCCCGGTTGCGGGACATGCTGGGCGCCAACGCCTTGATCGGGGAAACGATCCGAATACATCTACCTGAAATAGCTTTAGCTGCCGGATTGGTCCCGATCCATTGTAGCATGGTGAAATCACTTAATTTCCAGGATTATGAAGATCCTTTGTCAGAGGCATCCGGCGCGGGTTCTTCGGCGATCCCCTTAAGGGATGTGCCGATCGAATTGTTCAAGATTGGCATTTTAAGCCGCGATGGCGGCCATTTTCAGGCCCTGTTTAAAGATCGCGAAGCGGCCCGTACTTTTATTGAAAAAGCCCAGGCGACATTGGCGGAAAAACTTCCGGGTTTGTTGTACGAAATTACAGTATTTCCTGAAAAAGAAACTGGAAAAGACGATCAAAAATCGGAAAAGCATGACTCACAATCGGAAACGGAATTTTTGGAAGTGGACCCGTTCGATCTTCCCCAGCTTCAGCTCTGCCAGGAATCCAACCGGGGCGTGGCCTCGAACATGCATATAACCCCTGAAAAGGAAGAACGGCTAGTCTCCCTTTCCGTTTTAAAACGCAAAACACACGGGGAAGAATTTTACAAAAACAAAACGAATGACATAATCGGATTGTTGAACCAGACCGGAACGTTGGCCTTGAGCCATCTGCCACCACCCCGTGACCTCCACGACCTATGCGGTGGGGATTATCTGGCCGTGATCGTAGCCGATGGCAACGACATGGGCGGCCGGTATAACCAATGGGTCAAGCAAAAGTATCACCAAAAGGACTCCGGAGCCTTGTCCCTTGAGGATCGGTTGGCGAAAGAGGCCTGGGGGGAACGGTTTTGGCATTACAACCGGGTGGCGGTCCGTTCTGCGGTGGTGGATGCTTTGGGGCAAACGTTTGATTCAGCGGACCGTTTCGAATGCCGTCCCTACCAGCTGCTCATGCTCGGCGGCGACGATTTGCTCATGGTCTGCCAAGCGTCCTGCGCCTTGCCCTTCATCCGCTATTACGCGGAATGCCTGAAGGTGTTCAACGATACGTATTGTAAGGGCGCCGGTGCGCCTCCTCCTTTAACCATTGGCGCCGGGGTGGTGATCGCCACGCCCAGCCTGCCGTTTTACCGGCTCCACGCCGTGGCCGAAGAAATGGCCGCCAGCGCCAAACGTCTGTACCGATCCCTCGGAAAGGAAAGCAAATGTTCGACGGTGGACTGGACGATTTGCACCGAAGCGTGGTTGGACGACGTCGTGGATAAGCGAATGCGCGCGGAGGTGATCGAATACCAGACCGGCCAAGGTTCCGAACGTCTGATCCTCAGCCAGAAGCCGTATCGGATACTGGGCGGTGAAGGAACGTTTGAGGGCATTCTGAAAAAGGCTTCGGATTTGAAACCGGGCGACGAAGACCAGCGGCAGGCCGCTCGGTCCCAACTGCGGGATTTGGTGGAGGCCTTGCCCCAAGGGCGCCAACGGTCCGAACTCGCCTTCCGCAAGGTGAAAAGCCCCACGAGCGGTGTGTTGGAGAGTATCGTTGGGGGAAAAACCCCGTGGACCCAGTTGGCCGGGAATGGCGAAAGAACCACCTACCTGACCTATTTGAAGGATATCGTGGAAGCAACAGAGATCACCTATTTAGGCAAAAAAAGAAAAACCCAAGGGGGCCGCTCATGAGCACGGTTCCGAAACCCTCACGATATATCCTGGACATTCACCTCCTTGAAGACATGCACGGCGGAACCGGCGCCGGCGGCGGGGATATCGACGCCTTTCAGGTCACCGACCGCTATGGCCAACCCGTCATCCGAGGCACCCACCTGAAAGGCCTTTTTCTTGAGGCCGCGCGCGAACTGGCGGCCCATGATCCGTCGCTCGATAACGACGTGAAATGCCTTTTCGGCATCGCCAGTCACCGGCGGAAAAAGGCGCTGATTCTCACTTCGGCCTATCGGGTGGAAAAAGGCCAAAAGTTGACCTGGACCTCCACGGCCCGGGAACTCTTCACCAGGCTGCCGAAGACCGATACGCTCCGAACGATTGAATACGTGGCCTCGGATTCCTGTTTCCGGGCCCAAATCGAGCTGGCCAACTCGGACCACGAAGAACTGCTGCTGCGTTGCATCCAACGGACCAAGCGGCTGGGAAGCGGCCGCCGGCGGGGGGATGGATTGGTCCAATTTGATTTTCGGCTCGTCCCAGCAAGCGGTTCGAAGAGGACCACGCCCCCCGGAGCAGACCGGCTAAGGCTCCGTCTGCTTTTAAAAAATCTGGATCCGCTCATTTTGCCGGCCAGCGGCTATTCCGGCAATATCATCCCCACGGAAGGTTACATTCGGGGCCAGCGATTATGGGGCGCTCTGGTCGACTGGACCATCCGCCGGGGAATCCAATTCCCAGCGTTGTTCAGCGAATCCATTTCTATTGGGAACGCCTACCCCCTCCCCATTGAGCCAAAGAACCTGACCGATGACTGGCCCTCCTGGGACGTGATGCCCTTTCCGCTCCATATTCATACAGGCAAACCCAATGGGACGGATGATGGAATCCCCTGGTGGGCAGCCGGCGGATCGGAACCGCCATACATCGACAAGTTTCTGCCTGAATCAGAAAAAGAAAGCCCATACGGCAAACCCAAGCGGCCCAAGGATCATTGGTTCCTGTTCAAAGACGGTGCGAAGGAATGGCAGCGGTTTTCCCCCAAAATCGGCGTTCATATGCGGAACCAAGTCCCCCTGGTCCGTTTGAAGGAGGAAACCAAGCTGTATTCCGAAGAGGAAATCGCCGAAAATACTTTGTTCCTGGCTGAAATCGACTTTCCTTCATTGGACATGGCCAAGGCGTTTAGCCAAACCTTTGAGCCGCTTCTCACCGAATCAGAATGGCTCGGCGTTGGACGGCAAGGGCGGCCCGTGGAAGTTTTGGGCCATATTTGGTCAGCGCCTCCCCAGGTTCCCTCAAAAGAACATTCAAACGCCTTCACCCTCACCTTGGAAAGCGATCTGATCGTTCGCGGCCCGCACCTTGGTTTTTTCAGCCGGTTGGGGCCGGCGTTGACCCAGGAGATCGAGGCTCTCCCAACTAAACCGAAGGCTGAATATTCGGATGCGGTGATGATTTCAGGTTTCAACGCGGCCAGCGGCCTTCGACGGCCGCCAACCTTGGCCATCCGACGGGGATCGGCCATCCGGTTCGAAGGGCTGAGTTCAACCGCCTGGGTCGAAGCCTTGGTTCAACGCTACAACCATCGCCAATGGTTGGGCGAACGGACCCACGAAGGATATGGCCGGTTTCGGCTCGACTTCGATCCGGGCCTCAATCGCGCCGCCCCTTCGACCGAAGCGGGCGTGAATCCCAAGAAGGAAGCCGAAACCCTTGAACCGGAAAAGAAAGGGCTGGAAGAAAAGGTCATGGCTGCGGCCCGCGCCCTGTCCAACAGCATGAAGAACAAGGGCCCCAGCAAAAGCCAGTGGCGGTACCTGAACGACCGGGTCCAA
>JAGVGV010000080.1 GCA_020056895.1 Deltaproteobacteria bacterium | reverse complement strand
TCCGGTCCGAGGCGCCCGCTTTCTGGCCGGCCACCCCCGGCTGATTCCTTTGGCGCTGATCCCGGTCGGGCTCAACACCTTGTTGTTCGCCTTTTTCTTCTGGCTCGCCACCAGTCGGTTCGGCGGATGGCTCGAAGCCCTGCTCCCGCAAAAAGACGTATGGTACATGGTCGTACTGTACTATTTCATGTGGGTGGTGCTTGTGGTCGGGCTGGTTCTGATGGTGGTTTTCCTGTTCACCGCCGTGGCCAACATTCTGGCTTCCCCGTTTTACGATGCCCTTTCGTCCCGGACCGAAGAAATCGTGACCGGCCGGAAGGACGACACGCCTTTTTCACTGAACGCCCTGTTGCCGGAAATCGGCCGGACGGTGATCGAGGAACTGAAAAAAATAGCGTTTTATCTCGGGATCATGCTGTTGGTGCTGGCGTTGAACCTGATACCCCTGATCGGTCCGATTTTGGCTTCGGTGCTGGGGGCGCTGGTCACCATCACCTGGCTGGGCTTTGAATTCCTCGATTTCAATTTCGGCCGCCACAAGATGCGGTTCGGCCAAAAAATGGCCTATGTCCGCGCCCACCGCCGGCAGGTGGGGGGCTTGGGCCTGAGCCTGATGGCGGGCGTGCTGATCCCCCTGTTCAACCTGGTGTATTTTCCCATGGCCGTGGTGGGGGGAACGCTGATGTTTCTGAAGACGCCTCGATCCTGATCGAAGCGGTTGGATCGCATGCGGCCGTCCGCGATTCGTTCGTTTAGGGGAAGGATGAAGGAATTTGGCGCCGATGCCCGGCCTTCGCGGGTCAAACGGATTGTTGCGGGGATAAAAAGGAGCGC
Source organism: Deltaproteobacteria bacterium (assembly GCA_020056895.1). Lineage (GTDB taxonomy): Bacteria > Desulfobacterota > Desulfarculia > Adiutricales > JAGVGV01 > JAGVGV01. Next base: position 5,150 of record JAGVGV010000080.1, on the reverse strand, counting down.
GGCCTAAAGGGATTCCAGAATCCCCAGGCCTTCGCGGATGATCTGGGGTTCGTCGCCGATCAGGGAGACCACGGAAGACGGCCGGCCCGGCACCGGCCCACCATCCACCACCAAATCCAGGGACCCCTTGAACAGACGTTCGATCTCGTACGGGTCGTTGATTACATCGCCTCCGTTTTCCGAGGCGCTCGTATTGATGACGGGATGGCCCAGTTCCTGAATCATGGCCAGGCAGATGGCGTGATTGGGAACGCGGATCCCGGCTTCCTTCCTTTTGGTCAGCATGATCTTGGGCACCAGGCGGGTTCCTTCGAGAATGAAGGTGTACGGACCCGGCAAGAGCCGGCGCATGGTTTTATACTGGTAGTTCGATACTTTGGCGTATTCGCTGATGTCGGTGAGATCCGAGCAGATAAAACTGAAGGGTTTGTTGGGATTCCTTTTCTTCAGCCAATATACTTTTTCAATGGCCCGCTTCTGAAACAGATCGCACCCGATCCCGTACTGGGTATCGGTGGGGTAGGCGATCACGCCGCCCTCCCGAAGCACATCCACCACCTGCCGGATTTTCCGAAGCTGCGGGTTTTCCGGGTTGATTTCAACGATGATCGAGGCCAAGTATCGCCCCCTTCTTAAAAGCCGGGCGACGATAACACGGGGCTTTCATGGTGTCAAGGCGGGAGAAACCGGGCAGTTCGGGTTTCGTTCCGGGTGGTTCGTGGAGGGGCCCTTGAAAATCAAGGATCGCGGTCGAGGGGGAGGGCCTTTGGAGGCTCACCTCGAGGGAGGTGGCCTCCGTTGGCCGGGGGATTTGGGAGGAAGGGAGTCCTGGCCTTTTGGCTTAGATTGCCCGACCAGGACTCCCGGTAGGGTCTTATGGAGGGATCAAGAAATGAATGAGGGTTCATCCATTGAGGAATATACGACCTCCCAAGGGGCTTGTCAAGAGCTCCGAACTGGCCGGCGGAGTACATCCTGGGGAGAAAGGGGTTGGAACGCCGTGGTTCATCCGTGATCCGCATGGAATGAGCTCAGTGGTATACCTGTGAAATATATTGGAATCCCGGACTTTTCCACCCGACCCAATCCTGCCGCGAAGGCCCCCCGAATTTTCGGTTCCGGACAAAACTTTTTTTTATGCGTCGTCCCAATATGTTCTCCCGGGACCGCCGGCCAGGGGCGGCCGACGGACGAACTTGTTCGTGAAGAGAGAAAATTTCGACAAAAATGTACGGACCACCTCCATCAGTGGCACTTATAGCATTTTAACAATATGTTTTAATTATAAAATTTATGATTATCGATTGGTATGGTCCTTGCCTATCCCATCCGGGCACGAATCATCCCCGGGAAGGACAGGAGGACACATCCCATGAACAGCGGTGATACCACCTTTGTCATCATCTCGTCGGCCTTGGTCATGCTCATGACCCCCGGCCTGGCCCTCTTTTATGCGGGCATGGCCCGGACCAAGAACGTTTTGGCCACTCTGATGCAGAATTTCATCTGCCTGGGCGTGGCCAGCGTGGTTTGGGTGTTGTGGGGCTATTCCCTTTCGTTCGGCACGGACTTGGGCGGGCTGATCGGCGGGTTGGACTTTTTGTTTCTCAAGGGCGTGGGTCCGGAACCGAACCCGGCGCTGGCGGCCACCATTCCTCATCTGGTGTTCATGATTTTCCAGTGCATGTTCGCGGTGATCACGCCGGCCCTGATTACCGGCGCGGTGGCCGAACGGATGAAGTTTTCAGCCTTTTTGGCCTTCGTGGTCCTGTGGCTCACGCTGGTGTATGCGCCCATGGCTCATTGGGTCTGGGGCGGCGGCTGGCTGAAGGGTTTGGGGGCCCTGGATTTCGCGGGCGGCGCGGTGGTTCACCTGGCTTCGGGCGCGTCGGCGTTGGCGGCCGTGATGGTTCTGGGTAAGAGGAAAGGGCATCCGACGGAACCGTTCATTCCTCACAATTTGCCCATGACCATCACGGGCGCGGGGATGCTGTGGTTCGGCTGGTTCGGGTTCAACGCGGGGTCTGCTTTGGCGGCGGACGGCGTGGCGGCCGGAGCCTTCGTATCCACGCATTTGGCGGCGGCCGCGGCGGCGTTGTCGTGGTTGGTGATGGAACAATGGCACCGGGGCAAGCCCACCACGTTGGGCGCGGCTTCGGGGGCGGTGGCGGGTCTGGTGGTCATTACTCCGGCGGCGGGGTTCGTGGGCCCCATGTCGGGGTTGGTTATGGGGTTGTTGGCCGGCGTGGTGTGTTACGGCGGGATTTTGCTAAAAGGCCGTTTAGGGTATGATGACGCCCTGGACGTGGTGGGCATTCACGGCGTGGGCGGGGCCTTCGGGGCGTTGGCCACGGGCTTGTTCGCGCAAAAGGCGGTGAACGCCGCGGGCGCGGACGGTCTGTTTTTCGGCAATCCGGCCCAGTTCGGGATTCAGGCGTTGAGCGTGGCGGCCACGTTGGTCTTCTGTTTTGTGATGACCTTCGCTATATTGAAGGTATTGGACAAGGTGATGGGCCTTCGCGTCACCGTGGAAGATGAAGTTCAGGGGCTCGACCTGGCCCTTCACGGCGAAACCGGCTACAGCCTGAACTGAAGGATCAACGATAAAGGAGCAAAGCGGCCATGAAGAAAATCGAAGCGATCATCAAACCGTTCAAACTGGAGGACGTTAAAGACGCCCTGGCCGCCGTCGGCATTGAAGGCATGACCGTGACCGAGGTCAAGGGGTTCGGCCGGCAGAAGGGGCACAAGGAAATCTACCGGGGCGCGGAATACGTGGTGGATTTTCTGCCTAAAATCAAGATCGAAGTGGTGGCCGAGGACGGCAAGGTGGAGAAGATCGTATCGGCCATACAGGAATCGGCCAAAACGGGCAAGATCGGCGACGGGAAGATTTTCGTGACGCCGGTGGAGCAGACCATCCGCATCCGGACCGGGGAACGGGACGCGGACGCGATCTGACCTTGAGGACTTTGCCGCTTCGCCAACGGCTATTGCCGCCTCCGAACCCCGGCTTTCCGGCCGGGGAGGCGGAGGGGCGCCGTATTTCCGGAAATTCCTCTACTCCTCTTCCTTCAGCGCCAAGGCGGCGAACAGATCGTCCCGTTCCCCCGAAGTGACGGCCGTGGGGGCTTCGGGTGCATGGTCCGTTTCGAAGACCCACACCCGGTTGCCCCCCTGGCGTTTGGCTTCGTACAGAGCTTGATCCGCCCGATGGACGAGGGAATCTGCGGTATCGGAGCCGTATGGGTGGTGGGTGGCCACGCCCATCGACGCGGTAACGCCGTATTTCTGGACCAAAGGGTCCCGGGCGATGGATTCCCGGATCCGGTTCGCGATCCGTACCGCGTCCCGGGTCCCGGTATCGGGCAGAATCAGCGCCGTTTCGTCCCCGCCATACCGCACCGCCGTGTCCACGGCCCGCACGCCGCTCCGGAGCCGGTCCGCCACCACCCGAAGGAGTTCATCTCCGGCGGGATGACCATACCGATCGTTGACCGGCTTGAATTTATCCAGATCGCTCATCACCAGGGAACAGGGCCGTTCCGTGCGGCCCACCCGTTCCATCTCCACCCGCAGGCGTTCCCTGAAAAATCGGATGTTGAACAGGCCCGTCAGGGTATCGGTGACGGCCTGCTCCTGGAGTTTTTGGTTTTCGCGCACCATGTCCCGAAGAGCGCTCAGGGTTTCGATCGCTTCGGGTGACAGCGGCAGTTCGAAATCAAAGGCCGTCCCGGATGATTCGTCCAGGCGTCCAAGTTCGGCCAGCAATACGGCCAGGCCGTGGACGCGGTGGTCCTTTACGGCGCGGATCCATCCGGCTCGGCTCCCGGCCCGGTGGAGTTCTTCCACCAGTGCCTGGAGACGGTCTTCGGTCAGGTTGGGGGGCGAACCGATCACCCTTGGGTTTCCTCCAGGGGGTTCCTTGGCATCAGATCATGTCCAGGATGGCCTGGGCCACCCGGGGCAGGGGCGCCACCTTGTCCACCGCGCCGGTCCGAATGGCTTCCTTGGGCATGCCGAAGACCACCGACGTGGCCTCGTCCTGGGCAATGGTCTTGGCTCCGGCGTCCTTCATTTCCTTGATGCCGGCCGCGCCGTCGGAGCCCATGCCGGTCAGGATCACCCCCACGGCGTTGGCTCCGGCGTACTGGGCCGTGGATTTGAACAGCACATCCACCGCCGGCCGCTGATGGTGGACCATGGGACCGGTTTTGACCTGGACGTAATACCGGGCGCCGCTGCGTTTGAGAAGCATGTGAAAATTGCCGGGGGCGATGAGGGCGGTGCCGGGTACGGCGGAATCGTTGTCCTGGGCCTCTTTCACGCGGATTTTGCACAGGCCGTTCAACCGGTCGGCGAAGGCCCGGGTGAAGTTGGCCGGCATATGCTGAACGATGACGATGCCCGGGCTGTTCGGCGGCATTTGAACCAAAACTTCCCGTAACGCTTCCGTACCGCCCGTGGACGCCCCGATGGCCACGATTTTGTTCGTGGTTTCGGCCAGCGCCCGGGTGCTGAGGGTGGCCGCGACGGCCGGGCCGGACCGTTCATCCCGCCTCAAAGGCCGGGCCTTGGCCGCGGCCCGGATCTTTTCGGCCAATTGAGCGCCCATTTCGCCCACCGAATAGGACCCCCCGGGTTTGGCGATCACTTCCACCGCGCCGGAATCCATGGCTTCGAGCGCCAAAGCGCTGCCTTTGGGCGTAAGCGAACTGACGATGATCACCGGCAAAGGGTAATGCTTCATCAGCTTTTTCAAAAAAGTAATACCGTCCATCCGGGGCATTTCGATGTCCAGAGTCAAGACATCCGGCTTCAACTGCAAAATCTTGTCCCGGGCAACGAAGGGGTCCGGCGCGGTGCCAATGACTTCGATGTCCTTTTCCTTGGACAGCTCTTCGGTGAATATCTTGCGGACAATGGCGGAATCGTCCACGACCAGAACCTTGATCAACGCTCGTCTCCTTGGCGCGGCGCCGGTCCCCGGGGGGACCGGCTTCATTTCCGATAGATCGTGGGCCCCACGTAGCTGAAGTGGTGGGTGAGGCCCGTCAGGCTTTCCGAGTGACCAATGAACAGGTGGCCGCCGGGCCGCAGGGCTTCGTACATTCGGGCCACCAGTTGGGCTTGCGTGGGTTTATCGAAAT
>JAGVGV010000122.1 GCA_020056895.1 Deltaproteobacteria bacterium | reverse complement strand
GCTGGATGTCCAAAAAGCCTGGTTCGGCACGGCCTTGGGCCGATGGCTTTTTTCCGGCGCCTATGTGCGGCTGCCCGGGTCCGATTTGGAGAAAAAACTGGCTCTCAAGGCCAAAAAAACCGACCAGGCCCGAGTTTTCCTCGCCGACAGCCGCATCCAGCAGGCCGTTCGGAAGCTGTTCGACGTTTCCGACCAGTTCCGGATTACCGACCACGGGATCCGGCACAAGGATGACGGGGAAATCATCGGCCGGGACCGGGCCTTGTGTCTTATGGACGCCATGGCCGAAGCGGCCTCCACTTGCGGCTTTTAAAAAGTTTTTCATCGATTACACGGGCGTATGATTCGGGATCCAACCGAGCCTCCCCGCCCCCCGGACGGCTCCACGATTGGGCCATGCTTTAAGCGGGATACAATATGGAGACCTACCCCGTTATCACCGGAATTTCTTCGGATGCAACGCCGCCGCCGCTTTTTGAACTCATTCCCTCCACGCATCCCGGCTTGCCCGGCCTGCTGACTTTGACGGCGGCGGCCATGGGGCTGGCAAACCGGTCCGAAGTCTTCCGGGCGGACCTGATCCGCCGTTTTCTGGACCGGCCGCCAACGGCCGAGCCAGGGACCAACGATCCGGTTTCCGCGTTCCTCATGGAATCCTTGGGAAAAAACCGGAATCTGGACCGCCGGACTGCCGAGGCCAGAACCATCGCCGATGGCTGGCTTCGGCGAGGCGTATGGGCCGTTCGGCTGGTCGATGGACCCGGCCCGCCCGTCCTGTTCGCCTGGGGACCCGAACGGATGCTGTACCAGGACCTGGCCGTGGTGCTCAATTCCCGAAAGCCCCGGCTTATCCTTCCGGACGCGGATTGGATTCCGGTAACCCGCCAGATGACCCCCTGGGCCGCGGCCCACGACTACATCCCGGCCACGGGTTTGGGCGCTCCAGCGTACGACCTGACGGCCGCGACCACCGTCCTTCGCGGCGGCGGCCAGGTGGTGGTGCTGGACGGCTCCCTGCCGGCCATGGGCGACACGTCGCACGAAAAGGCGTTCCTGGCCGAATTCGGGAATCTGGTTCCCGAAGATCAGTCATTGGTCCTGTCGCCCTTTCTTCCAGGGCCGGTAAGGTCTCCCCACCGAGCCGAAATCCGGGATGCCTGCCTGGTCCATCTTTCGCGGCTGGTTCTGGTGGCCGAAGCCCGGGCCGGCGGCGTGGTGGAACGGCTGGCCGGTCCGGCCCGGAGCCAGGGCAAAACCGTATTCGTGTACCGGCCGGAAAAAATGGAACCCGAAACGGCGGGCAACCGGAATTTGTTAAGCGACGGCGCCGGATCGTTCGAAATACGAAAAAGCGGTCCGGCCTTGAGCCGTCACCGGCGAATCGCCGTATCTTTCTCCGCCAATGACCACCTCGCTCCGGAAAGCTCACCCAATTGGCTGATCGCCGCCCCCGGGGAGCCCTGTCTTTTCCATTTCACCCGAGCCTATCCCGGTCCCTGGCCGGATCAGGACCGGTTGGAATACGCCCGCGAACTGCTTTTCGAGCTGCCGACCGCGGGCCGAACGGCCTTCGACACCCTCAAACGGATTCTTCTGGAACACCGGATTCGGGCCGGCCGCCGGATGGTTCGAGGCGACCAGGCCGTGGTCTCCTTCACCGGACGGGACCCGCGGCGGCTTTCCGATTTACGGAAATGGCGGCCCGGGTTGGGCCGCTGGACCGTGGAACCCTATGGACTGGGCTTTCGGAAAAAGGCCCTGGAAACCCTGGGCGCCGCACCGGTGGTATACGGAGGAGAAGCCGACTGGGAAAAACTGCCCCAAGACCTTCGATACCGTTTTCAATTGGAAACATCGCCGGCCGGGGAATGGTGGAAGGAAGATGAATGGCGCCTAGCCGACGACCTGGCCCTGGACCGGCTGGCCTCAAGCGACTGGTTCATCGTGGTTCCCACCTTGGAAGAAGCCTGGGAAATCAACCACCTTTTCCGCCGGCCCGTGTGGGCGCCCGGCTCCATGACCGGTGAGCCGATAAACCCGGTCCCTTAACCCTCTTGCCAATCCCCCAAAGGTATGGGACCATCCCTTTATAAGACAACGGCGCGTGGAATCCACGCGATGGGAGGCGGCTTATGGTCCGGCGAATGACGGTGATGATCCTTTTTCTCTGCTTGTCCCTGGCCGGATGGGCTCAGGCCGCCGACGTCATCGGCGTGGTGGACGAGATTGCCGGTCCCGTTACGGTGGTCCGGGCCGGTAAACCGGAAGGCGTGACCCTTTCCGAAGAGGACGACCTTTTCATGGGCGATCTGATCCGCACCGGAGAAGGAGCCCGGGCCCGCATTGTTTTAACGGACGACAGCGCCATCAGCCTGTCCGCGAAAACGGAACTGCTCCTGACCGAACATCTGTTTGATTCCGAAAAAAAAAGCCGGTCCTCGGTGTTCAGCCTCCTGACCGGGAAAATCAAATGCTTCGTCAACGATCTGTCCGGGTACAAGCACAAACGATTCGAAGTCCAGACACCCACGGCGGTCATGGGTGTTCGAGGCACGGTTTTTCTAGCCTGGATGACCTCGCCCGAGCAGGTGGGCGTATGCGCCATGGACCACATTATCGACATCCATCTGGTGGGGAAGCCCGAGCAGGTCGTGGCCGTTGGCGGCGGCGATTTCCTCCGGGTGAAAAAGGGCGTGGACCTTGGCAAACCGGAACGGATTCCCGGGGATATGCTGGACAAGATTCACGAAGGCCTGTTTCCGAAAGACCGGGGGCTCGCCCCGGCCAACAAGGGGAAGCATCTCAAAGGGGGCTTGAGACCGGGCCGGAAAGGCAGGGGGGATCAGGACCTGGATACCAATGCCGCCAGAGATGTTCGGGATCGAGGCGGAAGGGCGGACCGGTCGAGCGAAGGGACTCGAGGTGGAGGCGGCGGACGGGCCAGGTAGCGGAGTCCACCCATGTACCGAACCGGACCCTTTCTCAGGCGGCTTGACCTTTCCCTCCCACCCGGACTATGATCCCGGCCCATGATGGAAGAACCCGAAAAAACCCATCTTTTGCCCGAAGAGAACCCGGCGGAAATCCTCCACGACCTCCAGGCGGCCCTCGGCCATGTGTTCGCCAACACCGAACTGCTCAAGACCGCCCTTCGGCATCGGTCGTACGTGAACCAGATTCGGGACCACGATCCGGGCGAAGACAACCAGCGGCTGGAATTCCTGGGCGACGCCGTGCTCTCCATCGCCGTCAGCACCCTTTTATACCGCCAGTTCCCGGAAGGCCGCGAAGGCGTGTTATCCCGGATGCGGGCCGGCCTGGTCAACGAAACCCGGCTGGCCGTCCTGGCCCGGAGGGTGGGCGTGGACCGGGCCATCCAACTGGGCCGAGGCGAAGAAACCACGGGCGGCCGCCAGAAAAATTCCATCCTGGCCGACGCCCTGGAAGCGATTTTGGGCGCCGCGTACCTGGATGGCGGGCTGACGACCGCCATGGGCCTGGTCCAGCGGTTGTGGGGGGATTGGGTGGTCCGGTCGTCCCGGGATGATTTTTTAAAGGATTTCAAAACCCGGCTTCAAGAAGCGGTTCAGCGAAACGGCGGCCCCACGCCCGAATACCAGTTGGTCGGCAGCGAAGGTCCCGACCACCAGCGGGTCTTCGACGTGGCCCTGGTGGTGGAAGGCCAGGTGGTGTCCACGGGCCGGGGGCGGAGCAAAAAGGAAGCCGAACAGGCGGCGGCCAAGGCGGCCTTGGACCAAATGGACGAGGCGGGGGCGTGAGCGATTATTCCCACCCGGCCCGGCGTACCATCCCCTTTTTCCTTTCACCCACGGCCTGCCCGTACCATTGCGCGTATTGCAACCAGGCCGCGTCGGGCCAAGCCGGCGCCCATACCCCTTCCCCCGCGTTCATCGCCCGGTCCATCGAAGAAGCCCTGGACCGGGCCGGAACGTCTTCCGGGCTCCACTGGGAAGCCGGTTTTTTCGGCGGCACCTTTACGCTGTTGCCTTTGGACGTCCAGACCCGGCTTCTGGGCGCCGTCCAACCATTCCTCAAGGACGGACGAATCCAAGGCCTAAGGCTCTCCACTCGGCCCGATGCCCTGACCGATGACCAGGTTCTTTTTTTGAAGCACCAGGGGGTCACCACTATCGAACTGGGCGCCCCGTCCTTCGACGACGAAGTTCTGGTCCGGTGCCGCCGGGGGCACGGCGCCGCCGATACCCGAAAGGCGGCCGCCCGGGTCCGGAATCACGGCTTGGCCCTGGGGCTCCAGCTTCTTCCCGGCCTGCCTGGCGAAACCGCCGCCAGCCGGTCGTGGACCTTGAACCAGGCTCTGGCGCTTGAACCCGCCGAAGCGCGGATCTATCCGCTGGTGATTCTGGATGGAACCCCGATGGCGGACGAATACCGGGCCGGGCGGTTCGAGCCCCTTTCCCTGGACCGGGCCGTCCGGATCACGGCCCGATTTTTCCGTTCCTTCACCTTGGCCGGAATCCGGGTGATCCGGATGGGGCTGCAGGATACCGAGGAACTGCGCCGCCGCCTGGTGGCCGGTCCTCATCACCCGGCCTTCGGTGAAGAGGTGAAAGCTTCGGTGCTTCAGGCCGGACTGATCGGGATCATTGGGAACCAGCCGCCGCCGGAAAGAGCCCCATCAGCGCCCATGCTCGTCCACCTGGCACCGGTCCACCAATCCCAGGTTTTGGGGCCCGGCCGCTCCCGGCTGGCCAGGCTCAGAGAAGCCACCGGGCGGCCCGGCCTTGAAATCCGGTTCGATCCGGAATTGGAACCGTGGACGGCCTCGGCGGCGGGCCGGGTCTATTCCATCCTTGAAAAGGCTTGCCTGGGCGAGTCATAATACCCCGCAACACATGGTTGGCCAACGGTCCTCAAAAAAACCCTTTCGGGGTCCGGGACCAGGGCCAGGAAAGTTATGGAATTCATGGATTCTTCGTCTCTTCATCGGGCCGGCTTCGTCGGCATTCTGGGCGCGCCCAACGCGGGCAAGTCCACGCTGCTCAACACTTTTTTGGGTGAAAAGGTGGCCATCACTTCGGCCAAGCCTCAAACCACCCGCCACCGGATTCTGGGCGTATCCACCCGGCCCGAAGCCCAGGCCATTTTTTTCGATACCCCGGGCGTTCACCGGGCCAAGAACCTTTTGGGCCGCGAGCTGGTGGCTCAGGCCCTGTCGGTGATCGGCGACGCGGACGTGCTCCTTCTGGTGGTGGACGCCGAACACCCTTCGCCCGAAGACGATCTGGTGATCGAACACCTGGAAGGGAACGAAACTCCGGTGTTTTTGGCGCTCAACAAGATCGACCGGGTAAGCAAGCCCAACCTGTTGCCCCTGATCGATGGGTTCAATCGGCGGCTGCCTCTGGCGGCCATTGTTCCCGTTTCGGCCAAAACGGGCGAAAACACCGAAATTCTTTTGAAAGAAATCATTGGCCGGCTGCCCGAAGGCCCGGAATACTATCCGCCCGATACCCTGACCGACCAGCCCGAACGGTTCATCGCGGCGGAAATGATCCGGGAACAGGTGTTCCGGCGGACCGGCCAGGAAGTGCCGTACGCCACCGCCGTTACCGTGGAAGCCTTCAAGGAAGAGGAAGGGCTGATCCGGATCAGTTCCGTGATCCACGTGGAGCGGGATTCCCAGAAAAATATCGTGATCGGCAAGGGTGGATTGAAGCTGAAGGAAATCGGGACCGCCGCCCGGATGGACATTGAACGGATGACCGGGACGAAGGTGTTTCTGGAAATGTTCGTTCGGGTGGAAAAGAATTGGACCAGGGACCCCAAGGCCCTTCGGCGGTTCGGGTACGTTCCGGAATAGAACCTATCCCATCGTTTTCCGATGAACGGGAAGGAATACGGATTTTTTGGATGATCCAGAAAAAACGAATTCCTTCCTCTAAAGCTGACCGCTGACAGCCGTCATTTTCTCAACCCAGCCGATCCAAGAGCGCCCCGATCTCCGCCTTCCGGTTCAACGCCCCCAGCCAGGCTTCGGGCAAGGCCGACATCCCGGCCGAAGCCCCCAGAATCATGCCCGCCAGCAGGCCCCTAGCCGCCGAATCCCCGCCGGACATGGTGTTCTGAACCAGGCCCTCCACCAGATTCTTTTCGTACCGGGCGATCAGGTGAACCGTGCCAGGGAGCGCCGATCCGCCGTGGCAGGACAGCCCGAACCGGGCCAGCACACCCTTGGTTTCATCACCGGCCGAATCCAGACCGGCCTGGACCAAATCACCCAACCGCTGGCCGCGGAAATACTCATCCCGAACGGCCGTCATCACCGCCGCGGGCGATTCCCCCATCATTACCCGTCGTCCGGTTCGAGCGAAAAACCCGGCGGCCTCCACCACCAGCGGATCCCGGTGGGTGAGCAGGGTTTGTTCCAAAGCCGACGCCGCCAGGGCTTCCTCGTCGCCGGCGTACCGAACCAATAACGGCGCGATCCGGGCCGCTCCGGCCAGATCGTCCGACCCGGACCCCGCGTCCATGAACGGCCGGCCGGCTTCAAGATTGGCCAAAGTGGCCTTGGTTGCCTGGTCCCGGTATCCGGTATAGTCCCGGAACAAGCGTTGCCACCGGGCGGAAAAATCCCCGGCGTCAAATCCGCCGGTTTCAGCCAGCGACTCCAGCAGCACCAGGGTCTGGTCGCCATAATGCGTAAAATCCCCGGCCGCCCGGGTGGGATGGTACGAACCGGGGAGCGGAGCCCGGAGCCGGTCCAGCCGGCCGAAAGCTTGCTCAATCCGGCCCTGGTCGTAAATCCAATGGGCGCCCAAAGCCAGGGAATCGGCGGCGAAGGCGGCCCAAACGGCGGCGTGGCCTTCCGTGGTCATAGCGGGTCCCCCTTTCCTGTCCACAATCGAGGATCAAAACCTGGGTTCCAAGGCCCGGGAGGCCTCCGGCCCCGAAACGGAACCGGAAGATACGCCGGGATGAATCATCCGGACACGCGGACAAACGAATCCTTTTTGGCCTTGCAGACCGGACACTGGTCCGGCGGTTCCTTTTCCACCGTGTACCCGCATAGGGGGCAGAGGTAAAAATCCATTTCGGGGTATTGGTCCATGGCCGCCAGCGCTTTGCGGAACAGTTCGGCGTGTATCTTTTCCACTTCGTTGGCGTAGGTGAAGGTGCGCT
>JAGVGV010000707.1 GCA_020056895.1 Deltaproteobacteria bacterium | reverse complement strand
CATTTCATCCGACGCCAACAAAACCCTTCGGCCTCCAACCCGCCGCCCAGGCCGTCGATCCGGTTATTCCCCCTTGGCTCCCGCCTGATTTTCCATTTCCCGGCGCTGATGCCATTCGGTGAACAATCGGTCGAAGTACCGCCGGTCTTCCAGCATTTCCCGGGTCACCTCGAACGGGCTGGAAAGGCTCATGTAATTGAGCGCCGTGGCGCCTTGGAGAAGCTGGTCCAGGGCTTCGGACACTTGGATCCCGGCGGACCGGGCGAATTCCTCCACATAGGCCTGAGCCTCGTCCGTCAACACCAGCTCCAAACCGTACTCCCGGCGGAACCCCTCGGTAAAATGAACAAACGGCGATTTTTCCAAAAGAGCCATCAGCGCGTCCCGGGGCCGTTCGCATAAGTTCCGAGTAACGTCCAGCCGGGTGAAACCCGATCCCGGCAGCTCGAACTGGAACCCGGTCAGAATGCCTTCCCACACGCTCACCAAAGCCCGGGCTCCGGTTTTCTGATTTTCGGCGGTTTCGGCCACATAGTCAATGGCTTCGGGAGTAAAGCGAAGGTCCACGCCAAAGATCGAAAATTCCAGGAGGTACTGGTCCACGATGGAATCTTCGGTATCGGTCATGATCCGGACCAGATCGTTCTTGGACAACAGGTTAACGAAGGTGCGGATGGGGGACCGGCCCACCAGTTCCGGTATCAGGCCGAACCGGATGTAATCCTCGGCCCCGGCTTCGGCGAAATAATTCCGGTATTTGTCCTTTTCGCTCAAACGCGGGTCGTCGGGCGTGAAGCCCCGGATGACGAATCCGCCGTCTTCGTCCACCCGTTGGCCTCGTTGCGCCAACCGTTTCTTGACGATGGTTTCCAGGTTGTCCTGGGGTCGTTCAAAAGACCCGCCCAGGATGAACAGAATTTTTTCCGTGCTGATCATCCCGGCCATGGGATCGGGTTCCACGCCCCGCTGGCGGTCCAGGGCTTCCTGAATTTGGGAGGCGGGGGACATGGGGTTGTCGATGGGTACGAGTTTTCGTTCGATCAGTTTCAACACGGCCCGCTGGAAACCTTCGCGGGAAATATCGTGGCCGATGGTCCGGCCGTCCTTGGCCTTTTTGTCAATCTCGTCAATGAAGATAATGCCGCCATGGCGGGCGATGAACGCGGCCTGCTCCTTGCGGCTGGTACCGGGAGCCAGGTCGATCAATTCGCGGATCATGTCGTCCGCGCTCTTGCCCACGTACCCGGCTTCGGTGTAATCGGTGGCGTCCACGATCAGCGTGGGCACTTCCATCAGATCGCCCAGCACTTCCACGCAATACGTTTTACCGCTGCCCGAAGGACCGGCGGTAATGGTGTTTTTCTTGCGGAACCGGCGCACCTTGGACTGGCCGGGATTCAAATGGAGGTGCCTAAGCATGGCGAAGTGGTACGCGGCGGCAATGGCCACCCGGCGCTTGTATTCCTCCTGGCCGATGACGAACTTGTCCAGATGCTCCTTGATCTGGCGGGGGGTATGGACGGTAATGTCGAAGGAACCGGCGGCTTGGCCCTTGGCCCGGCGGGTCCGGCCGAAGGCCTGGTCCATGAATTGATCGTAGGATTCTTCGGCCCGTTCCTGGGCGTTGAGATGGGCCTTGGTGGCGGCGGCTTCGTCCACGCCGTAATCGCGCATGATTTTTTCAATGATTTCGCGAGGGATGCTGACCTTCATCGAGGATGGTCTCCTTGTGGCGGAGGGGGATGACCCCATGTTTCATGGAATATAAGGTCCGGCCCCGATGCTGTCAAATCAAGCGCGGCGGTTCGCGGTCACCCCGTTAACCCATCCAGGGGCACGCCGGTCAGAATCGACCGGGCCTCACCCACGGTGAACAGGGACCCGGTGACCACGATCAGGTCGTCCGGGCCGGCCGAGGTTTTGGCGCCCTCCAATGCCTGGGCAATGGTCGGCCACAGACGGATGGGGCCTTTGAAGCCCCGGACCCGTTCGGCCAGCACCTGGGGTTCGGCCGCCCGCGAGTACGCCGGCCGGGTCAGGTGGATTTCATGAGCCAGCGGCATCAGCGGCCCGATCACGCCGTCGATGTCCTTGTCCGCCATGATCCCCAGGACCAGCCGCATCCGGCCCCGGTCCCAGGATTCCAGCATCCGGGCCAGTACCCGGGCGGCGGCGGGGTTGTGGGCGCCGTCCAACATAATCCGGGGAGGTCCGGGAAATACTTCGGCTCGGCCGGGCCAGACCACTCGGGCCAACCCTTCCCGGATATGTTCGGGCCGGGTGGGAAACCCCTTTTTCCCCAGTATTTCCAGGGCGGCCAGGGCCAGGCCCGCGTTCCGGACCTGGTGGGGTCCGGCCAGCGGGGTGTGAAGGTCCGTCAGCCGGAGGTCATCCCCCCGATAATCGAACCCTCCGCCGGGCCGGGTCCGGACCTTGAAATCCCGGCCCAAGGCCCACAACCGGCCGCCCAGGTCACGGGTTCGGGTTTCGAAAAAAGCCCGGATCCGAGGTCGGGACTCGCCGGTCACCACATCCAGCCCCGGTTTGATGATGCCGGCCTTTTCCGAAGCAATAGCCATGAGCGTGGAGCCCAGGTATTCCTGGTGTTCGAGCGATATGTTGGTGATGACGGCGGCCAGGGGCCGGACGATGTTGGTGGCGTCCAGCCGGCCGCCCAGGCCCGTTTCCATGATGGCCAGGTCCACCTTTTCGTTGACGAAATGGACAAACGCCATGGCCGTGACGAATTCGAAAAACGTGGGCGGTTCGGCTTCGGCCACGGCCGGGAGTACGGTCTGGACCAGCCGGACCACGTCGTCTTCCGACAGCATCTCCTGGCGGTCCCCCTGGCCGATCTGGAACCGCTCCCGAAAGGTGACCAGGTGCGGCGACGAATAGAACCCCACTTTGAATCCGGCCTGGCTGAAAATGGATATCAAGGTCGCCCCCACCGATCCTTTACCGTTGGTTCCGGCGATGTGGAGGCAGGCGAGCCGGTCCTGGGGCCGGCCCAGACGGTCCAAAAGATTTTCGGTGGACGACAAGCCCAGCTTGATGCCGAATTTCTGGAGCGAATACAGATATTGGATGGTTTCGGGGTAGTTCATGAAGCGTTCCTTCGGGGAAGAAGCGATCGGCTGTCAGCCGTCAGCCGTCAGCTTATGAGGAAATAATGCGTTTTATCGATCGTTGCGTTTCGGTGACCGGGTTTTCGGCGGACGGGAAGCCGCTTAGGCGCTGGCATCTCCGCGCCGCCATGGCCGGGAAAAGGCGAGGCATGCCTCGCCCCTACGGGTTTGATTTTTCCGTCGTTCCATTTCCCCCGCCAGAAGCACCGAACCCAAGACCATCAGCCATTCATGCATTCCTTCCGCTCAAGCTGACCGCTGACCGCTGATCCCGGACAGCCATTTCAAGCGCCTTTCAGGCCGGCGTAGTCCAGGTGGAGCGTTTTGACGCCGAAATGGTCGAAATCCACCTTGATTTTTTTTCCGTCCAACCGTTCCACCACTTTCCCCAGCCCGAATACCGGATGGCTGACTCGGGCTCCGGGCACATACCCCCCGGATGGGGGCCGGTTCACGGTCCGTCCGGAGGTTCGGGCCGGGGCCTCGGATTCCGGCGACAGGGAGCCGGCGCCCGGGTTCCGGCCTTTGTCCTGGATGGTTCCCTTGGCCGGAGCGGGCGATGGGTCCCCATCGTCGGCCTTGGTGGAAAACAGCCGGGCCGGCACTTCCCCCAGAAACCGGCTGGACCGAGGCCGGGTGGTGTAGTACCGGTAGTCGTCGGTTTCGAGCGGACACAGGAAAAAAAGGTCCTGTTCGGCCCGAGTCGCCGCCACGTACAACAGCCGTCGCTCTTCGTCCAGGTCGTCCGGAGTCGACCCCGGGTGAACCATGGGGAACCGGCCGTCCACGGCCCAGAGAATGAACACCACTTCCCATTCCAGCCCCTTGGCGGAATGGACGGTGGACAGGGTGAGCGGCAAAGCCCGGTCGCCATACACGGCGGGGCCGACCGAGGCGTTGGGCGGTTCGAGGGTCATATCGGCCAGGAATCGGATCAGGTTGGTGTATCCTTCGGCCAGCCGAAGGAATTCCTTGATGTCGGCCAGCCGGTGGGGGTGATCGTCGAACCGGGTTTCCATGATCGGCCGGTAAAAGGCCCAGGCTTGTTCGATCCGATCGGCCATGGGCACGCCGGGGGCCGCGATGGCGGACATGAGCCCGGCCAGGGGTTTCAAGGCCTCCCGAGTCCGGGCGCGGCCGTCGTACTGGTCCAGGGCCACCAGCTTTTCCCGCCGGCCTCCCACCCACAAACCGATTTCGGTGGCGGTCTGAGGCCCCACGCCATCGATCATCATCACGGCCCGGCTGAGGCTTAGGGCGTCGCCGGGGTGAGCCGAAACCCGCAATAGGGCCAAAAGGTCCTTCACGTGGGCCGCTTCCAAAAAGCGCCGGCCGCCGTGCTTGACGAAGGGAATTTCGTTCCGGGCCAGTTCCAGTTCCAGGTCAAAGGAATGGCTGGCGGCTCGGAACAGCACGGCCATCCGCCCAAGGTCCTTCCCTTGCCCCATTTGGCGGCGAACCTGTTCGCAGACGAACAGGGACTGCTCCTTGGTGGTGGAAAACAGGATCAACTTGGGCTTGACGCCTCCGGTCCGGCGGGTGAACAGCTTTTTGTCGTATTTTTCCCGGGCTCGGGCGATGATCTGGTTGGTCACGTCCAGAATCGGCTGAGTGCTCCGGTAGTTTTCCTCCAACCGGATGATCCTGGTTCCGGAGAACCGCTTGGGAAATTCCATGATGTTGCGGAAGCTGGCGCCTCGGAAGGAATAGATGGACTGGGCGTCGTCGCCGACGACCATCACGTTCTGGTGGTCCCGGGCCAGGGCTTCCACGATATCGGCCTGGAGCGTATTGGTGTCCTGGTATTCGTCCACCAT
>JAGVGV010000369.1 GCA_020056895.1 Deltaproteobacteria bacterium | reverse complement strand
GCCTCGCGGGGCGACTTCGAAGCCGTCCGGCTGATCGCCAAGGAAATCCGGGGCTGTCAGGTGGCCGGCCTGGCCCGGATTAACGACAAAGACATCGATACCGCCTGGGACGCCATCCGCGAAGGCGAAGACCCGCGGATTCATGTGTTCATTTCCACCAGCGACATCCATCTGAAGCACCAGCTCAAGAAATCCCGGGAAGACGTTTTGGCCATGGCCGTGGAAGGAGTGAAACGGGCCGCCCGGTTCACTTCGAACGTGGAATTTTCGGCCATGGACGCATCCCGGACCGACCCGGCGTACCTGGCCCAGGTGATGAAGGCCGTGATCGACGCCGGCGCCCGGGTGATCAACGTACCCGATACCGTGGGATATGCGGTGCCCAGCGAATTCGGAGCCCTGATCCAGTACCTGTTCCAGAACGTGGACAACATCCATCAGGCCGTAGTCAGTGTCCATTGCCATAACGATCTGGGCATGGCCTTGGCCAACACCCTGGCCGCCCTTTCCGCCGGCGCCCGGCAGGTGGAAGGGACCATCAACGGCATTGGCGAGCGGGCCGGCAACGTGGCTTTGGAAGAGGTCGTGATGGCACTTCGGACCCGGGCCGACTGGTTGAACCTGGAAACCCGGCTCGAATCCACCGAAATCTACCCCGCCAGCCGCCTCATCAGCACGGTCACGGGCTTGGCCGTGCCGGCCAACAAACCCATCGTGGGGGCCAACGCCTTCGCCCACGAATCCGGCATCCACCAGGATGGAGTGCTCAAGGAATCGAGCACGTACGAGATCATGCGGCCCCAGGACGTGGGGATCAAGAAAAGCGACTTGGTGCTGGGCAAGCATTCGGGCCGCCATGCCTTCCGCGACAAGCTCAAAAGCATGGGTTACGAACTGGACGACGCCACCGTGGACCGGCTGTTCGTTCGTTTCAAGGAAGTGGCGGACAAGAAAAAGGAAGTGTTCGACGAGGACATCGAAGCCATCGTGGCCGACGAACTGGTCCGGGTGCCGGAACGGTACCGGTTGATCTATCTCAACGTGAGCGCCGGCAGCACCGTTCAACCAACGGCCACCATCACCATGGAGATCGGCAGCGACACCAAGATCACGAAGGCCGGTTTCGGCGTGGGGCCCATCGACGCCACCTTCAACACCATCTCCGATATGACCGGAGCCCGGGCCAAGCTGATGCATTTCGGCATTTCGAGCCTTACCGGCGGCACCGACGCTCAGGGCGAAGTAACCGTGCGGCTTCAGGAAAACGGCCACGTGGCCCTGGGCCAGGGATCGGACCCGGACATCATCGTGGCTTCGGCCAAGGCGTACATCAACGGCCTGAACCGGCTCGAAGCCATGAAACAGAACCCCTACCGCTCGTTCTATTGATAAAGGCGAACCACACCATGGCCAGTACGATAACGGAAAAAATCATCGCCGCCCATGCCGGACAAGAGACGGTCCGGCCGGGACAACTGGTGGAAGTGGACGTGGATTTGGCCCTGGCCAACGACATCACCGCGCCCCTGGCCATCGAAGTGTTCCGGTCGGCCGGCGTGGAAAAAGTGTACGCCCCGGACCGCATCTGTCTGGTCCCTGACCATTTCGTCCCGAATAAGGACATCCTGAGCGCCATTCAGGTGCAGACCACCCGGAATTTCGCTCGCGAACAGGGGATCGACAAGTTCTTCGATCTCGATGAAATGGGCGTCGAGCACGCGCTTCTGCCCGAAGCGGGGTTGGTGCTCCCCGGGGACCTGGTCATCGGCGCGGACAGCCACACCTGTACGTATGGGGCGCTGGGGGCCTTCGCCACCGGCATGGGGTCCACGGACCTGGCAGGCATTTATCTGACGGGTAAAACGTGGCTGCGGGTCCCCGAAACCATGAAGTTCGTGTACAAAGGGACTCCGGAACCGTACGTGGGCGGCAAGGACCTGATCCTGATGACCATCGGCGACGTGGGCGTGGACGGAGCCCGGTACCGGGCCATGGAATTCACCGGCCCGGTGATCGACCGGATGTCCATGGACCAGAGGCTCACCATGTGCAACATGGCCATCGAAGCCGGTGCCAAGAACGGGATCATCGGTCCGGACCGGATCACCCGAACCTACGCCGACGAACGGGCCGGCCGGCCATACCGGGTCTTCGCCAGCGATCCGGACGCGGGGTACGTAAGCGTTCGCGAATACGACGTGACCGGCCTGGAACCCCAGGTGGCCCGGCCCCATCTGCCCGAAAACGTGGTGGGGGTCAGCCAACTCAAAGACGTGACCATCGATCAGGTGGTCATTGGAAGCTGCACCAACGGCCGGCTGGAAGACCTCGAAGTGGCGGCCCGGATTCTCAAGAACCGCCGGATCAAAAAAGGCATGCGCCTGATCGTGATCCCGGCCACGCGGAAAATCTATGCCCAGGCCATGGCCAACGGTTGGCTGGAAACCTTCCTTTCCGCCGGCGCCGTGGTCAGCACGCCCACCTGCGGCCCCTGTTTGGGCGGGTACATGGGTATTCTGGCCCCGGGCGAACGGTCTTTGGCCACCACCAACCGCAATTTCGTGGGCCGGATGGGACATCCCACCAGCGAAGTGTATCTGGCTTCCCCGGCCGTGGCGGCGGCGTCGGCTCTGGCCGGCCGGATCGTCGGCCCCATGGACGTTTGAGGCCGGGGGGAGGAATTTTCAAATGAAATTCAATGGACGCGCCTTTGTTTTCGGCGACGACATCGATACCGACGCCATCATCCCGGCCCGGTACCTCAATACCACCGACCCGGCGGCCCTGGCCGCCCACGCCATGGAAGACGCCGACCCGGCCTTCGCCCAAAAAGTCAAGGCCGGCGACGTGATCGTGGCCGGCAAGAACTTTGGCTGCGGGTCTTCAAGGGAACACGCGCCCGTGGCCATCCGGGCCGCCGGCGTGGGCGTGGTGGCGGCGAAAAGCTTCGCCCGGATTTTTTACCGCAACGCTTTTAACACCGGCCTGATTCTGGTGGAATGCCCCGAAGCCGGAACCGGTTTCGCCGATGAAGAGGCGGTGGAAGTGGACCTTAGCGCCGGTACGGTGACCAACCAAACCACGGGGAAGGTCTACGCCTTCGAACCCATTCCGGCCTTCATGCTGGAACTGGCCTCGGACGGGGGCCTGATCCCTCATTTGATGAAAAAAAGGGCCGCTTCGAGCCGGTAACCGGCCGGCG
>JAGVGV010000083.1 GCA_020056895.1 Deltaproteobacteria bacterium | reverse complement strand
TCCCAAGGCGGACTTAGGCACCTGGGGCAGCCGGGTCACGCTGATGGCCGGGAACGCGGTGCTGGACGCATCGAAAAAAATCAAGGAAAAACTAGCCCGGATGATCTCGCTTCGGTTCAACCTGAACGTGATCCACGAGGTGGGGTTCAAGGACAACCGGGTCTTCGCCAAGGCCCGGCCGGACCGGGGGCTTTCGTTCGGCGAAGTGGTGGCCATGGCGGTGAAGGCGGACCGGGGCGAGGAACTGGTGGCCCGAGGGTATTACACCCCCAGGGACAAGGGGTTGACCTCGCCGGCCTTTTCCTTCGGCGCCCAGGTGGCCGAAGTGACGGTGGACGCCGATACCGGCCAGGTGACGGTGGACAAGATGTACACGGCCCACGACTGCGGGGTGGTGATCAATCCCCAGGCCGTGGAAGGGCAGCTCGAGGGAGCCATCCACATGGGCCTGGGGTATGCCCTGTGCGAACAGTTCCACATGCGCGACGGCAAAACGCTCAACACCACGTTCCTGGATTACAAGGTTCCGGCCGCCGAAGACATGCCGCCGGGGGAATCGGTCTGCGTGGATACGTACGAACCCGAGGGCCCCTTCGGGGCCAAGGAGGCGGGTGAGGGTCTGGCCATTCCCACGGCTCCGGCCATTGCCGAGGCCGTGTACCACGCCACCGGGTACCGGGCCATGGATCTGCCGATAACTCCGGAAAAGGTGCTGAAAGGGACGGGGAAGATGTAGAACCCCTCCGGGAATTGCATTCCCCGAATTCGATCAAATGGTTAAAGGCTCCGACCGGTGTGGAACACTAGTGGGAGCCTTTTTCCGTGGCGGCCGATGGTTGATCGGCCGCGCCAGGGTCTCAGGCGGGGTTTCCTTGAATGGCTTTCAGTTTTTCCCACAGGTCGGCTGCCTGGCGGCGGGAATCATCCAGGGACCCCTGGTTCCCGATCACGAAATCGGCGTACCCCCGCTTTTCGTCGATGGGCATCTGGGCGGCCAGAATTTGTTCGGCTTCGGCCTTGGTGATGCCATCCCGGATCATGAGCCGCTGCACCTGAGTTTCAGGCGGCACGTGGACCATTAACAATTTGTGGAACAGAGCCTGCATCCCCACTTCGATCAAAAGGGGAATCACGGCCAGCACGATGGGCCGGGGATGCCGGGCGGTGATTTCATTCAATTGGACCAAAAAGAGTTCGCTGATCCGGGGGTGGGTAAAGCTTTCCAGCTTTTTCCTTTTTTCAAGATCGCCAAAGACGATGGCGGACAGCTTTTTCCGGTCGATCCGGCGGTCGTCCTGAAGCACTTGTTCGCCGAAAAAAGCCGTGATATCCCGCCAGGCCGGCTGATCGGGTTCCACAACCTCGCGGGCCAGCACGTCGAAGTCGATGATCTCGGCTCCCAGGTCCACCAGCATCCGGGCCACGGTGCTTTTGCCGCTGGCAATGCCGCCCGTCACCCCCACCAACAGCCGGCCGTCCGTACCCCGAATGGCTTCCACGAAGGGAATCTGGCCGTACGCCGCCGGAAAGGCGGTGGTCAGGTCCTGTTCCGCTCCGGCCATGCTGATGGGATACCGGATGCCCCGGCGATACAGGATTTCCAGCCCCCGGACCGCCTTGGCCACCAACCCCGCGGGCAGGGCCATGACCAGTTCGTCGTCCTGGGCGTGGCCATACCGGCGTTCGCCGTAACAAGGAATGGTCAGGGAAGGTTTTTGGTTCTAGTAGCAGCGGACAATGGCGTCGGAACAGGAGGATTCGCCCACCACGTGAAAATCCATCACTTCGTAGTCTTCAAATTGGAGGGCGTTGACCAGGAGCATCATTTGGGCGGGATTGGCGTAGATCAGCACGATGTCCGGTTCGAAGGGCTTGTACACCAAGGGCGCCAGAGCCACGGCCCGGTACCGGCCCACGGGCAGCTTGGGGATGGAGGCTTCGTATTTCCGGCCGTCTTCCCGGCTTTGCACCCACACGATGCTCCGGAAGGTGCCATCGGCGAACAGGGGCGGCGTTTCAGCCAAGCCAAGGATGGAGGTGCAGGCCGAACTGAGCAGGTCTTCGGCCACCGCGCCCACGGTCCAATCGAAATTGCGAACCCGGGTGATGAGCTGGCAAAGGGTGGCCTTGGAACGGGTTCGTCTCAGGTAGGGAATCCGGTCGAGCAGACCGGGGTCTTCGAGCATTTTGAAAGCCACGGGAAAGGACCGGAGCCTTAGCAGGGCTTCGAGCCGCCGGGTCAGGTGTTCCCAATCGCAGGTGAACATCATGGGGTCCCTTTCCTGTTATCATGTCAACGTATAGGTGGGTTTCCGTTTTCCTCGCCGTCGATCACCGTGCGGATCACGCTTAAAAGCTGGGCCAGCCGGTACGGCTTGGGCAGGAACCGGTTGGCGCCATCGTTCAGAACCTCGTCGATGGCGCCGTTGGACGCGTATCCGCTGGCCACGATCACTCGAAGACCGGGAGCCATCTGGCGAAGCCGTTTCAGGCATTCCCGGCCGCCCATGCCGGGCATGCCCAAGTCCAGGAGCACCAAATCCACTCGATGGCCCCGTTCGCGGAAAATCCGCAAGGCCGATTCCCCGCCGCCCGCCGTCAACACCTGATATCCCTGATCGGACAGCACTTCCCGGACCACTTCCCGGATCTGGTATTCATCGTCCACCACCAGAATGGTCTCGTTGCCGCCGCGAAGCGGAGACGTCGGGACGCACGGGCGTTCAAGAACATCCGTTCCGATTCGGGCGGGCAGTAAAATGGTGAACCGGGTTCCTTCCCCGGGGCGGCTTCGGCAATTGATCCGGCCGCCATGGCTCTGAACGATGCCATACACCGTGGAAAGCCCCAGTCCGGTGCCTTCACCCACGTCCTTGGTGGTGAAAAAAGGTTCAAAAATATGGCTGACGGTCTCGTCGTCCATCCCGTGGCCAGTGTCGGCCACCGTCATCTGGACGTACCGGCCCGGCGGCAGGTCCAGGCCCGGAGTGTCGCTGGCGCCCGAATAATGAATGCCCTGGGTTTCGATCCACAACCGCCCGCCATCCGGCATGGCGTCCCGGGCGTTGGTGCCCAGGTTCATGAGCACCTGGCTTAGCTGCCCGGTATCCCCCTGAATGACCGGCAGGTCCGGGTCCAGGTCGGTGATCACGTGGACCATTTTGGGAATGGTTCTTCGAAGCATGGCCGCGGTTTGCGCCACCAAACGATTCAGATCGATGACCTTGAAATCGGGTTTCAGGCGCCGGCTGAAGGTGAGCAGTTGGTGAACCAGTTCGGCGGCCCGGTCCACGGCTTCGTCCATTTCCACCAGGTGCCGGCGGCTCGCTTCGTCCATCCCTTCGCGGGTCAGCAGAAGATGGATATACCCGCCCATGGCTTGAAGAATGTTGTTGAAATCATGGGAAATGCCGCTGGCCAGGGTCCCGATGGCCTCCATTTTCTGGGCCTGGAAAAGCTGCTCTTCCAGCCTTCGGAGTTCCCGTTCGGCCAGGACTCGCTCGGTGATGTCCCGTCCCGAGGCGGTCACATACGGCGGTCCGTTTGGGGGATCCACCCGGGTGGCCCGATATTCCAGATAATGCCGGCCTTCGGCTTTGTCCTGGATGACGAACACCCCTTGCGAAGCGCCGCCGGCCATCACCACTTCCATGTACCGGCCGTGGAACTGAGGCCGAAATTCGGGGAGCATGAACTCCTGAATCTTCCGGCCCTCCAGTTCGGCGGCGGTAAACCCGAGCAACCGGGAGGCGGCCGGATTGACGCCGATCAATTGGCCGTCCAGATCGTGCATTACAATCAGATCGGAAATGTTGTCAAATAAGTTCCGATACCGGCGTTCCGATTC
>JAGVGV010000084.1 GCA_020056895.1 Deltaproteobacteria bacterium | reverse complement strand
GGCGTGGTAAGCGCCGGGGCGCACCGGGAACTGAAGGCTCTGGCGGAAATTCTGACCATTCCCGTCACCATGACCTTGATGGGCTTGGGCGGCTTCCCCGGCACCCATGATCTTTCCCTGGGCATGCTGGGGATGCACGGCACGTACCGGGCCAACATGGCGGTTCAAAACGCCGACCTGCTGGTGGCCGTGGGGGCCCGGTTCGACGACCGGGTAACGGGCCGCCTGGACTCCTTCGCTTCGGGGGCCCAGATCATTCATATTGACATCGTCCCGACGTCCATCCGGAAAAACGTTCAGGTCCATGTTCCCATTGTGGCCGACTGCCGCTTGGCGCTGACCGATCTTCTGACCCTGGCCCGGGCCGAAGAGAAAAACCGGCCGGGTCCGCCGCTGATTTCGTCCGCGGCTCGAACCGCCTGGCTGGAACGCATCCGCGACTGGAAAACCAGCGTCCCCCTGGCCTATTGCCAGGAATCCGAAGGGGCCATCAAGCCGCAGTACGTGATCGAGGAACTCTACCGCCTGACGCGGGGCAAAGCCGTCATCACCACCGAAGTGGGCCAGAACCAGATGTGGGCCGCCCAGTACTATCTGGTGGACCATCCCCGGTCCTTCATCACCTCCGGCGGCCTGGGCTGCATGGGCTTCGGCCTGCCGGCGGCCATCGGCGCCCAATTGGCCAATCCGGGCAAAACGGTCATCGATATCGCCGGCGACGGCAGCATTCAGATGAACATCCAGGAGTTGGCCACGGCCGTGGAATACAACCTGCCGGTCAAGGTGGCCATTTTGAACAATCAGTTCCTGGGCATGGTCCGCCAGTGGCAGGAACTGTTTTACGACAAACGATACGCCGCCACGCCCATGAGGTGCACTCCGGATTTCGTCCGGCTGGCCGAAGCCTACGGCGCGGTAGGCCTCCGGGCCGAAAAATGCGCCGACGTGGCCCCGGTTATCCGGGAGGCCCTCAAGGTCAAACGGCCCGTGCTCATGGATTTCAGGGTCGAACCCGAGGAGTGCGTGTATCCCATGGTCCCCGCGGGCGCGCCCCTGGACAACATGTTGCTGGTGTAACTCATGGCGGAAGACATCACAAGACATACCATTTCCGTGTTGGTGGACAACGAACCGGGCGTTCTGTCCCGGGTCAGCGGCCTGATTTCCGGCCGCGGTTTCAATATCGACAGCCTGTCCGTGGCCGAAACCCAGGACCCAGGGGTTTCCCTGATCACCCTGGTCACTTCGGGTTCGGGCATGATTATCGAACAGATCATCAAACAGCTCCGGAAGCTCATCAATGTCATCAAGGTGGTCGACCTCACCCACACCGACTTCGTGGAGCGGGAACTGGCGCTGGTGAAAGTCCGGGCCGAAGACAAAAGCCGCGCCGAAGTTCTGAGGATCGTGGATATTTTCCGGTCCAAGGTGGTGGATGTCGGCCCCCGGCATTTCACCATCGAAGTCACCGGATCCGAGGGCAAGATCAAGGCCTTTCTGGCGCTTCTTGCCAATTTCGGCATCGAGGAACTCGTGAGCACCGGCCGGGTGGCCATTGCCCGGTCCAAAAAATAAGCACCAGCGGCTCTTGGGCTGGTGGCGTTTCGAGTGATCTCGACCCCGCCGCCCGCCGCCGCCCTGGTCCAAATCCAGAGACAGGAGCGATTCATGAAGATTTTTTATGAAGCGGACGCGCCCTTGGCGCCTTTGGCCGGTAAAAAGGTGGCCGTCATCGGATTCGGGAGCCAGGGCCACGCCCAGGCCCTGAACCTTCGCGACAGCGGCGTGAACGTCATCGTCGGCCAGCGGCCCGGCGGCCCGAATTACGATCTGGCCAAACAATATGGTTTCGAACCCGTTTCGGCGGCCGAAGCGGCCCGGGACGCGGACGTGATCCAGATTCTGGCGCCCGACCACGTGCAGGCCAGCATCTATCAGCACGACGTCAAGCCCACCCTGACGGCCGGCAAAACGCTCATGTTTTCCCACGGATTCAACATCCATTTCGGCCAGATCGTGCCGCCGGCCCAGATCGACGTAGTGATGGTGGCCCCCAAAGGCCCCGGCCATCTGGTCCGCCAGGAATACGAAAAGGGCGCCGGAGTTCCTTCGCTGGTCGCCATCCATCAGGACGCCACCGGCCATGCTCTGGCCACGGCGCTGGCGTACGCCAACGGCATCGGCGCGACCCGGGCCGGGGTGATCGAGACCACCTTCGAGGAAGAAACCGAAACCGATCTGTTCGGCGAACAGGCGGTCTTGTGCGGCGGCGTGACGGAACTGGTCAAGGCCGGGTACGACACCCTGTGCCAGGCCGGGTATCAGCCGGAAATCGCCTATTTCGAATGCCTGCATGAACTAAAGCTGATCGTGGACCTGTTTTACCAGGGCGGCATCGATTACATGCGCTATTCAGTCAGCGATACCGCCGAATACGGGGATTATTCCCGGGGCAAACGGATCATCACCGAAGAAACCCGGAAGGAAATGAAGAAGATTTTGGGCGAAATCCAGAGCGGCCAGTTCGCTCGGGAATGGATTCTGGAAAACCAGGCCGGCCGGCCGGCCTTCAATGCGTCCCGCCGGCGCGAAGCCGCGCACCCGATCAACGAAGTGGGCCGCAAGCTCCGGTCCATGATGGCTTGGTTGAAGAAAAAATAAGGAGGGGGCGTCATCGGCGGCATCGACAACAAATGGCCCGTGGCCCGGGAGGGCCTGCCGTTCATCCTCTTCCCCTTGGGAACGGGGTTGGCGGCGCTGGTGGCGGGCGGGTATTGGCTGGCGGCGATCCTTTTGCCGGTGGGGTTATTTTCGTTCTGGTTCTTCCGGGACCCCATCCGGTACGCGCCGCCCATTCCGAACGCCGTGGTTTCGCCGGCCGATGGAACCGTGATCCGGGTCGAGGAAGTGGACGACGACCGGTTCCTTTTTTCGCGGCGGAAGAAGATCAGCATCTTCATGTCCCTGGTTAACGTCCATGTAAACCGGGCGCCCGTGGAAGGAACGGTGGAAAGCATCCAGTACTTCCCGGGCCGGTTCTGGGCGGCCGACCTGGATAAGGCATCGAAGGAAAATGAGCACAACGCCGTGATCGTCCAGGCCGAAGGCGGGCATCGGGTCGCCTTCGTCCAGATCGCCGGGCTGGTGGCCCGCCGGATCGCCTGCTGGATCCGGCCCGGGGACCCATTGACGCGGGGCCAGCGGATCGGTCTGATCCGCTTCGGCTCCCGGCTGGACGTGTATCTCCCGGTATCGGCGCACGTTCAGGTCACGATCGGCCGGACCGTAAGGGCCGGGGAATCCATCCTGGGGTATCTTTCCGAAGAGGATGAAACCAAAGGGGGCCAAGGGACATGAGCCGGAAAAAGAAGCGCCGTAAATTCAATTCGGACAATTTCGGCCGGGGAGTATACATCCTCCCCAACCTGTTCACCACCGCCAGCCTGTTCGCCGGGTTTTATTCCATCGTGGCCACCCTGGGGGGCCATTACACCCACGCGGCCGTGGCCATCATGATCTCGGCCATCATGGACGGCCTCGACGGCAAAGTGGCCCGGATGACCAATACCACCAGCCAGTTCGGCGTGGAATACGACAGTCTGGCCGACCTGGTGGCCTTCGGCGTGGCGCCCGGACTTTTGGCCTACGCCTGGGCGCTCAAGCCCTATGGCCGGTTGGGGTGGGTGGTGGCCTTCCTATACGTGACCTGCGGCGCTTTGCGGCTGGCCCGGTTCAATGTGTACGCCGGCATCAAGGACCCGCAATTCTTCCAGGGCATGGCCATTCCGGCGGCCGCCTGCACGTTCGCCTCCACGGTTTTCTGGTTCAACTATTGGGGCGGCGCCGGACCAGTCCACCACGGCGGCGTTCTGGTTCTGGTGTTCGCCCTGTCGTTCCTGATGGTCAGCAACTTCAAATACTTCAGCTTGAAAAACCCCGAGCTGTTCAAGAAAAAGCCCTTCAACACTCTGGTCATCGCGGTGCTGATCTTTTCCCTGGTGGCCATTCAGCCCAAGATCATGTTCTTCGTGATGGCCATGTGTTACATGGTTTCCGGCCCGCTGTATACTCTTTGGGACGCCCGCCAGCGGAAAAAGCTGGGCCTCCCCGAGGAATCCCCCGGTCCTCTGGACGAGGCGCCCGTGGAAGAGGAAGCGCTGAAGGGCTGATTCCGGATTGATGATG
>JAGVGV010000268.1 GCA_020056895.1 Deltaproteobacteria bacterium | reverse complement strand
ATTGGGCCCGCTGAAGGTCCGACAACCCCTCGTGGAGACGCCGGTTCATCCGCCGGAGCTGGGCTCCGGCCTGAACCTGAGCCAGCGAAAGCCGGTCGCAAAGTTTCCAAACCGGCGTCAAGCCAAGCAAACGGCCTTCCCGCCGGACGATCACATGATCGTACACCCGGCTTTTTTCCCGGGCCATGGCCATGCGCGAGGCGGTTTCGATCGTGGTGTAGTCTTCCACGATCAACGGCCCCGGGTCCATAACCGCGGTTACGGCCTGGTCGTAAAAAAACAGGGCGCCAAACTGGCTGGTGAGGATGCGGTCCAGGTGCGAGGCCATCACCAGGCCAACGGGCGCCTCGGCCTCGACCACCACCACGGCCTGTTGAAGATCGTCGTCGTCGAAAAGGTCCTTGACGCGGCGAACGGGAACGTCCGGGTCCACGGTCAAAGCGGCTTCGGCCAGATCGCCCATGAACAGATTGGGTGGAGCGGATTCGCTCATATTCGTACCGAAAATACCTTTACGTATCCGGAGCCATCGGGATCCGAGCCCAAAAAACCGTCCGCTCGACCAACGCGGTTCCAGACCTGGAATGACGAAAGCGGTTGTCAATATCCGCCCGGTTTGCTTGGTCTTTTCTTCGTCGGAATTAAACGGATAAGAAAAGCGCCGCCGTCCCGGGAGGTTGCCCCCAAGCCTGGTATTATAAAGGATTTAAAGCCTGATTGCAAGGCCAAACCAGCGGGATATGCCGAATTATTCAGTAATATCAAGCGGGCGGAAACACCGTTGGCGGGCGGTCCAAGAACCAGCCCACCCGCCATGGGTTCCGGTCCAGATCGGTCACCCCCCGATCACGGCCGTTCGGACCAGCCAGCCGGTATAGGCCACGTATCCGGCCAGAAGCAGAACCGCTTCCCAGCGGTTGATCCGTCCCGGACCGCGGAAGCCGTACCCCACCAAAAACAAGACGAGACTAACGCCCCCCAGCACCACGAAATCCCGCGTCAGAATCTCGGGCGGAACATCCATGGGTTTGATGGCCGCCGCCAGCCCCACCACGGCCAGCGTGTTGAACAGGTTCGACCCCAACACGTTCCCCAGGGCGATGTCGTGCTCCCCTTTCCGGGCCGCCGCGATGGATGAGGCCAGTTCCGGCAACGACGTGCCCGTGGCCACCACGGTCAGGCCGATGATCAGATCGCTGATCCCCATGGCCGCCGCGATACGCACCGCGCCCCAAACCAGGGCCCGGGAACTGACCACTAAAACCACCAACCCCAGCACCATCCAAAATACCGCCGGCCGTAAGGGCATGGTCCGGGCGGCCAGTTCCGGCTCCAATACGGCTTCCACGGCCTTGTCCCGATGGGCCAATCCCTGGATGGTGGACCAACCCATCAGACCGGCAAACACCACGAAATGAATCAAAGCGTCGGTCCGGGTAAGCCGGCCGTCCCAAAGCAAAATCGCGGCCAGCATCGTCACGGCCATGAGGATGGGCAGTTCCTTACGCCATGCATCGGATCGGACCGAAATGGGCCGGATCAGGGCTGCCGCCCCCAGAATCAGGGTGATGTTGGCGATGTTGGACCCATAGGCGTTACCCAGCGACAAACCCGGGTTTCCGTCCAAGGAAGCCAGGGCCGACACCACCAGTTCGGGCGCGGAAGTGCCGAAGCCCACGATCACCATGCCGATCAAAAGAGACGGCAGCCCCATATGCCGGGCCGTGGCGGCCGATCCTGCCACGAACCGGTCCGCGCTCCAGACCAGAACAACCAAGCCGACTACCAGGGCGGCGATGGATAGAAGCATTGTTATACCTTTCTGTTCGTTCGAGCCCCTGGAGGGCCGTTCCCCGGTGGCCGGGGCGTATTAGGGGCGGTTTCCAAAAAGTTCTTTTGCCCAATCTTGGGCATCGGCCTTCCTTTGAATTCCTTAAAATAGGTCACCGATTCCTCCGGATTCAAAGCCGCGGCCTCCTTGATCTTGGGCAAAATTCCGTTTTTGGAAACAGCCCTTAGCCAAGCCTGAATGTCGGGCGAGGCGGAAGCGGCGCGGGAATATAAGCCCGGGCCGGGCCGGTTCCGATCGAAATGGCCACGCACTCCCCTGGAACCCTTCGTACCATCGCTATTATCGCCTCCTAAACTACGAGCCACCGGGGCCCAGATCCGGCGAACCAAAAGCCGGAGAACGGGTAGTGTTGGGTTCGCCGCGAAAACCTTCCCGCCCTCGGCTCTTGTGACAAGTCACGCATTCATCGTCGGCGGGTGTATCACCGGCCCTTGGCCGTAATGGCCACGTTTTCCGATAGTTACGGCGTGGCTTGTCACTAGACCCGGAGGTACATGGGCGTATAGGTTTTGGATTGCTGGTATTTCCGCACAACCAGCTTTTTCCGGAAATCCGGGTTGGAAAGGTAGACCAGGCTGGCGGCCAGGAATTCGGCTTTCAGTTCGCCGAGCACCCGGTCCCGGTCGGCTTCGGGAACGAAATTCCGCTGTTTTTCCCGGGAATAGGCAATCCGGTCGCCGATCGCCCCGCGAACGTCTTTCAGAGCCAGGCCGGATTCTTCGGGAAGATCATCCGGCCCAAGATCGAATTCGATCCGGGCTTCCAGCGTGACCTGGCATCGATCGCCGGCCAGGTGGCGGGATCGGTCGTAGAATTCCAAGGTCAATCCGCTGGTCAGCGGGATGGTTTCCATAAGCTTTTTTTGCATGCCGTTCCTAATCGCCTGAATGGGTTTCCCGGAAATGGTCCCAAAGCCGAGCCAGATGGACGCCAGGGTCCCACCGGAATTCATCCGGAGAAAGATCAATGAAACCGAGCCAATTGGCCGAAGAAGCGCCGTTGGCCGCCTCGGCGAAGGCCTTGGTTCGCGACGGTTTGGGCTCACCGGCTTCGTTCAGGAGCCCCGGGGCCTGGAAAAAATCTCCAGGCCGATAGGGCCACAACCGGTTGGAGCCGGGCTCTGGATCGGTCAGGCAGGGCCAGGACCACCCGGCCAGTCCCATCCGGCCCAGGACGGTTCCGGCCAGTCCCAAGGCTTCGGCATCCCTTGGTTTTTCCGTCAGCCGACCCCCGGCCTCGACTTGGATGGGCTTTTCCATCAGCCAGTGGGCCATGGCGCCCAGAAAAGCGGCCCCAAGGATTTCATCGGCCGGGTTTTCGGGCGCGGCCCCAAGGCCGTTCATTTCATCCAATCCGGCCAGCCTCAGGCCGTCGGTCAAGGCCGCCAGAGCCTGGGTTTTTTCAATCTCCAGAAAAAGACCCGGGCCAGGATTCAGCCAGATGGCCATGGTTTCGGCCCGATCCCGGATTTCGGCGATGAGCGCCTGGAGATAGTACACGGCCGCCGGAGGATCAGGCGGGGCGTTCTCCAGCACCCCATCGAACAGGGTCCAGGCGGACAGCGCGGGGTGGTCCGCCAGAGCGGCCACCAGTTCCCGGAAGGTACGAATCCGGGCCATCATTATCCCGGGGTCTTTCCACCAGGGGTAGGGCCGAAGGTTCCGGATTCGGCCGGAAACCAGGACCGGCGGCGCTTCGGGGTCCACTCGGGCGGCCATCAGCGCGGGCGGCGCCACCCGCTGACCCAGT
>JAGVGV010000454.1 GCA_020056895.1 Deltaproteobacteria bacterium | reverse complement strand
CCTGATGGTTTTCCTGATGGGCGCTCCGGCCCTGGCGGCGGGTCCGGAACTGGTGGCCCAGGCCGGCTCCGGAACCCCTTCGTCCTCATGGAACCTGGGCCGTCCCCCGGCCGGCGCCGATGCCTCGGCCGCGATCAAACAGGCCTGGAACGATCTGTTTCGGGCGAAGTACGACGAATCGAACGCTTTGTGCGAATTCGACTACGGCCCTCAGGGCATGAAAAACGTGTACTGCTACCTGTCCAGTGTGTTCAGCTATGGCCGCCTGGTCCAGCTTTCCGGCCTTAAGCCTTTTGTATCGGGACCCCACGGCGCCGGCGGGCTCGAACTGAAAACTCCGTACGATTTCGGCCGGTACAACCCCCAGTTCGTGGAATGGATGACCGCCAACCTGTTTCCGGCGGAAAAGGACGAACAGTTCAAATGGATCACGGAGCCCTTGTACAAGAAATTTTTTCAGGGCACCGCCCGGCTCTACTACCTGGTCCATTTTCGCATGCACCAGGACCCCGGATTTTTCCAAGGCGAAGTTCAGGCGTACCAGAAGGCTTTAACCGAAAAAAACCTGGATCCATATTGGTTCACCAAATATTGGAGCCTTTTTCCGGATTCCTTGTATGAAAAGCAGTTCGGCGGGGATTTTTATTGGGGCAACGTAACCGCCTGCGCGGCCGGATTCTGGATCCGAAGGTCCATCGACCAGACGGACGGCATGTTCCTTAACGGGCTGGAAAAACTGTTGAAAACCTACGATCCGGACTTCATTTCCACTCAGGCCAAAACCCTGGTCCAGCTCCCCGCCCCCCAACCGGCTCCTTCCGGAACGGCGGCGTCCGCTCCGAAAACCTCGGCTCAGAGCCATGTGGCCTTTGAAACCACGGACCGGATGCTCCTGCGGTTTCTGGAAGACCTGGCCGCCGCCATGGAAGGGCACGACTGGGAACGAACGCTCACTCTTTTCGACCCCGCGAACTACCAGGAACAAAAAAACGTGGGCATCGATGCGCCCCAATACATCGCCGAAGGCCTGGGCCTGGGATTCGCGGACAACCACCTGATTCCCAAACCGGGGGATGCCACGCCCTGGGCCCGCCTGAACGGGATCGGCCAGGTCCGGTTCACCCAGCTTTCCCCGCCCGACGCCGAAGGTCTGGTCCAGGTGCACGGACTGGTGACGCTGTTCGATGGCAGCCAGATAAAAATGGTGCTGTACCTGGCCAAAACCCCCACCGGAGCCTATATGATGAAACCGCCCGTGGGTTGATCCTTAATAAACCGGCGGCCAACGGTCTAGCGGAAAAATGCCCGATGCCCTGAAACCTTCGGACCGCCTCGTCCGTTAGTTCGTTGTTACCCTTGATTCTTGGGGGCGGACCCCCTATCCTTGGGGACAGGGGAAAAGTTTTGGCCTTCGGGCCGCGCCTTCGTGTTTCATCCCTATGTCATCGGGGCTCTTTCCATGGCCCCGATTCGCTCATTTCGCCGATAGTCATTTTCGGAGGTTGATCCATGTCCCGGTCCTGGTTCCCGGTAATTGGTCTCATTCTGGCTCTGGCGGCCCTTCTGGTTCCGGGCCCGGTTTATTCCCAAGACGCATCCGCGGCCCTCAAGGTGCTGACGGTTTATCCCAACGGCCTGGTCCCACGGGTCAAACAGATTACCGTCACCTTCGATCAGCCCATGGTTCCATTAGGCGACATGACGGTGGTTCCGGCCGCCTCATTGAGCCTGGAGCCCAAGCTGGAAGGCGCCTGGCGGTGGCTGAATGTATACACCCTGGCGTTTGAACCCACGGTTCCCCTGGAAGGTTCCCGCGAAGGCGCCATTATCGTCAAAGCCGGCCTGGCGTCGCTGACCGGCGCCAAACTGGCCCAGGATGTCCGGGTTCGGTACAGCCTCCCCCGAGTGGCGGTTTCCCAAACCGATCCGGCGGCCGAATCCGCCGGGCTGGAGCTGACTCAGGCCCTGAGGGTGGCCTTCAACCAGCCGGTGGACCTCAAAACCCTTCAGGCCACGGCCCACTTCCTGGCCGAAACGGGCGTCAAGGTAGGGCTGACCGCCAAGGAAGACCTGGAAGCGAACAAAGACCGGCAGGCGGGCGGCGAATGGACCGCCGTGGTCCAGCCGGTCAAACCGCTCCCCCGGGACACCGGAATAAACCTGGTGATCCCCCAAGGCCAGAAGTCCCTGGTGGGGCCGCTGACGTCGGACAAGATCATCCGCCTGGGGTACCGAACGTATGGCGCCCTTCGAGTGGAAGAGATTACCGGTACCGAAAATGAAGGCCAGCCGGGGATGGATCCGGAATCGGGCCTGGAAATCAGGTTCACCAACCCGGTGGACCTCCGGGAAGTACTGAAAAACCTGGAAATCCAGCCGGCCGTGGACCTGGCGGCCATGACCGCCGAAGAATTCTACGAACCCATTTCCAACAGCCTTTGGCTTTCCGGTCCCTTTCAGGCTCAAACCCAATACCGCATAAATTTTAAAAAAGCCATCAAGGACCAATACGGCCAAACCCTGGAAGGCCGGGTCACCTGGCAGGTCGCCACGAGCCCGGCCCGGCCCGTGTTGGAACTCCCCGGCCGCGAGGGCGTGTTGGAGGATGAAGCCGATCCCCGGCATCCCTTCCGCGTTCGGAACGTGAAAAAAGTCCGGGCCCGGGGGATGTTTCTGCCTCCGGACCAGGCCGTTAGCTTCCTGGTCAAGCACAAGCTGTACAATTATGTGTACGAATCAACGGAAAACACGCTCAAGGACGCCCCGCCTGACCAGGTTCGCGAAAAATTCATCGATATCAAGCAGCCGCCCAACCGCATGGCCTGGCTCCCCTTGAGTCTCAACGAACTGTTCGGTCCCAATCCCGGGCCGGGGCTTTATTACCTGGACCTTTCGGCCCCCGAACTGGTGGACCAGGATTCCGGCGAGCCTCTGTATTACCGGACCGTGGCTCAAGTCAACCGAGTGGGGTTGTCGTCCAAGTTCGGCCAGACCAACACCCTGATCTGGACCACCGACCTGGCGGCGGGCAAACCCTTGGCCGGAGTTCGGGTGGAAATCCGGGATACCAGCAACAATGTGTTGTGGCGAGGCGTTACCGATAACGACGGCTTGGCCATGGCGCCCGGAGCGGCGGACCTGAAACCGGTTTCGGGCGGCGACGGCGAATACGACGAACCCACCTTTTACGTGCTGGCCGAGCATCAAGGCCGCCTGACCGTGGTGGCGGACGATTGGGACATGGGCATCGCCCCCTGGAACTTCGGCCTTTCGGCCCACGAACTGACCGAAGGCCAGGCCGACCTCATCTGGGGCCTCTTTGGCCTCCCCTTGTACAAACCCGGCGAAGAGGTCCAGTTCAAGGTCATCCACCGGGTCCGGTCCGGAGAAGGGCTCCGGACGCCTCAGGACAAAACCGCCCGAGTGCAGATACGGAACAGCCGGGGCAAGATCATCGAAACTCAGGACCTGACCCTGAACGCCTTCGGGTCGGCTTCGGGCCGGTTCCGTTTAAGCCCGGACGCCGCCTTGGGT
>JAGVGV010000345.1 GCA_020056895.1 Deltaproteobacteria bacterium | reverse complement strand
GGTCCTTTTGGTTGTTTTTTCTCGGTTCGCCCTGAGAATCATGGCCGGTGACCCGCCCGCCCTTCCGGCCCGCTGGCGGAATGAAGGAGGGAAATGACCATGGAACCTTCCTCGCTGGCCGTTTTCTGGTACGTTTTTCTGGTGTTCGCGTTTTTAATGTACGTGGTGTTGGACGGCTTTGATCTGGGCGCGGGCCTGATGGTGCTTTTGCGGCCGGACCCGAAATTCCGGTCCCAGGCCATGCTTGGCATTGCCGGAGTCTGGCACGCCAACCAGACCTGGCTGGTGGTTTTTGGAGCCACCCTGTTCGGCGCGTTTCCGCTGGCGTACGGAGTGGCTCTTTCGGCCCTGTACCTGCCTGTCGGCCTTCTTTTGATCGGCTTGGTGATGCGCGGAGTGGCGTTGGAATATTATGAATACGCCAGGGATTCCGTTCGGATCGGCCAGATTTTCGGCCTGGGCAGCCTGGTGGCGACGATGGCTCAGGGCCTGGGCGTAGGCGCGTTGCTGGTGGGTCTGCCGGCGGCCCACGGCCATTACGGCGGCGGGATTTTCGGCTGGCTGTCGCCCTTTTCGGTGCTCTTGGGGCTGGGACTGCCGGTGGTGTACTATCTGTTCGGCGCCACCCGGCTGGCCGGCAAAACGGATGGGGATACTCGGGCCTTCTGCCTTCGGACCGGCCGGACCGCCGCCGGGTTGACTCTGGCCGCCGCCGTGGTAGTGGCCCTGTGGGGTCGGACAGCCGGGCATACGTGGGCCCAGGCCTGGACATCGGCTCCGGGGATGACGCTGGGGCCCATCGTATTGGGCGCCCTGGCCTTTATCCCCCTGTTTCTGGCCTTCCGCCGGGGCCGGGGAACCTTTGGCTGGGCGGTTCTGGCCGTGGGCCTGGTGGGCGTAGGGATCGCCGGCGGGCTTTTTCCCCTTCTTGTACCGCCGGACGTGACTGTGACTATGGCCGCCGCGCCGCCCCAGGTTCACCGGTTCATGCTGGCGGGTCTGGCCATCGTGGCGCCCTTGATCCTGGTCTACACTATATACATGTACCGAGTCTTCCGGGGTCCGGTGGACGAAGGGGAACCGGCCGGTGAGTGATACCGGCCTCTGGCTTCCCCCCGCCGGAACGAACGAAACCGAAGGATCGGCGGCGCCGGGCGGATCGACGGACTGGACGAACCCGAGCGGCCCGCTTTCAATGGCCGACCGGGTGCGGCCGTTTTGGGCCTTGTCCCGGATGGAACGGAGCCTTTGGGAGCTGGCCAATCCGAGCCTGGCCGCGCTCTTGGCTCTGGGCCGCGTTCCCGGCCCGGGCGTTGTGATCCTTGGGTTGGGCACGGCTCTGGCGGGTTATACCGCCGTGTACGCCCTCAACGATCTGGTGGGCTATCCGGAAGACCGGGAAAAAGTGCGCCGGGGCGGGTTCATCGATTCGGCCATTGCCGTGGAAGGCACGTCCATCCGGCATCCGCTGGCTCAGGGCGCCCTGGGATTCAAAGGCGGTCTGTGGTGGACGTTGACCTGGGCGTTCCTGGCCTTGGCCGGCGCCTATGCCCTCAGCCCGGTTTCGGCCGCCATTTTCCTGGCCGGCGCGGCCCTGGAAGCCCTGTACTGCCTGCTGGCCCGGGTGACGCCGTACCGAACGCTGATTCACGGCCTGGTGAAAACCGCCGGACCGCTGGCGGCCGTTTTCGCCGTAACGTCAACTCCGGACCCGGCCTTTGTGCTGGCCCTGTTTTTTTGGTTCTTTTTCTGGGAGATTGGCGGACAGAACATTCCGGCGGACTGGAACGACGTGCGGGAAGACCGGATGATCGGCGCCCGGACCATGATTCTGGTCCACGGTCCCCGAGTGGCCGGCCGGATTGTTTTGGGGGCCCTGGTTTTGTGCGTGATCTGTTCCCTGTGGCTGTTCCAGGCGGCCCCGGGAAGGCCGGGGTGGTTTTTCACGGCCATGCTGCTGGGCGCGGGGTTGGCTCAGCTGCTCACGCCCGCTCTGGTCCTGGTCAAAACACCGGACCGGCCTCAGGCCGGAACCTTGTTCACCCTGGCCACGTATTATCCACCATTGGCCCTGGGGATCGTAGTGTTGGGGTTGATGACCCAAGGGACGTGAAAAACAGGCGAAAAACGCCGCGAACCTATATCGCCGCGGTTATTCAAAGGTTTTCATCCGTTATGGGAAGGGGAGGAACAACGTGTCGGCCCGGCTGAAGGAATATACGGCGGAAGAATTGAAGCCCTTCAACGGCGAGGACGGCCGTCCCATTTACGTGGCCCACGGCGGTAAGGTCTACGACCTGACCGAAAGCCGGCGTTGGAAAAAAGGGCTCCACATGAACCGGCATTCGGCGGGGTACGATCTGACCCAGGACATCGCCGCCGCGCCTCATACCGCCCAGCTTTTGGAAAAATTCCCCGTGGTGGGGGTGTTCAAGAAAGCGGCCGCCGAAGGTCCGAAAATTCCTCTATTCCTGAAAGTGGCCCTGGAAGCCTTCCCCTTCCTGAAGCGGCACCCGCACCCCATGACCGTCCACTTCCCTCTGGTCTGCCACATCTTCACGTCGCTGTTTACGTTTCTGTATCTCACCTCCGGAGTCCAGGCTTTCGAGACCACGGCCTTCGTCCTGTTGGGCGCGGGGGTGCTGTTTACCATCGTGGCCGGCGTCACGGGATTGATGACCTGGTGGCTCAACTACATGGCCGCGCCCATGACGCCGGTCCGGATCAAGATGGCGCTCACGGTACTGATGTTCCTATGTTCCCTGATCTGTTTCATTTGGCGGGCTCTGGAACCGGACCTTTTGGTGGAATTGGCCGGAGCCGATTTCATTTACGTGGGCCTGGCCTTCAGCCTTTTCCCCATGGTGAGTCTGGTGGGGTACCTGGGCGCGGAACTGACCTTTCCTACCCACGGCGGCCGGGAATGAACCGGGGCCGCGGGCCAGGCCGGGGCGAGGCAAGCATCGCCAAAAAACGGTTTTCCAGCTGTTTTCCCTTAATTTTCTGGAAACTCAGCCGGATTACCGGATAACCAGCCGATCCAGCACCTTTGGATTCTTCCCCACCAGTTCCTGAAAAACCTTGGTGGTTTCCGGATCGTCCTGGATCCGCATATTGGTATCGTTTTTTCTGTTATTATCGTTTTCCCACTTTTCGTTCCACCAGGCAAAACCCGCCACCTTGGGCCAGCGTCCCGACTGGAGGTCCGTCAGGGCGTTTTGGGTCCAATCGGCTTTTCGGACTTTTGGGTGGCGGCCGGTCACCCCCATTTCCAAAACAAGAATCGGTTTGGCGGGATCCAACTTGGCCAAACGGGGGTACACCTCATCCATTCCGGACCGAAAGGCCGGCCATTCTTTGTCTTGAGGGCTTTGAGCGCCGTACACGCTGACGCCCAATACGTCAATCGAGTCCGATCCCGGATAATACTGTTCCAGCCGGTTCCAATCATTGGACGGATGGTCGCCGTCATTGACGTGAAACACCCAGAGGATGTTCGACGCGCCGGCGTCGCGCATCACCTTGATGATATGGCGGTACGCGTCCCGGAATCGTTCCGGACCGTCCGCTTTTTGAGGATCGCCGTACCCGTTCTTCTCCCCGCCGCCATGCCACAAACCGTTCCAGGGAAACCAACGGCCATTCATTTCGGTCCCGTATTCCACCATCAATGGTCCACCGGAATCCCGCGCCGCTTCCGCCCACGCCTGGAAATCGGGGTCGAAATCCCCGGCCAAAATCCGGGGGATGGTATACCGCCGGTTGGCCCGATCTTGTTCCGCCTGGTCCCGAAGCATCAGGCGGATGAAGGGCACGCTCCCCCGCTTCCGGATCCAGTTCACCGTCTCGGCCGGAAACGCATGGCCTTTAAACCAGTTATGGGAAAAATAAACCCACGCCACTTTCTTGCCCGCCGCCTGTTCATAATCATCCAAACCTTCCGGGGTGATATCGTCCTCCTCCCCGGATGAGCCCCCTGGAAACACGCCATGATACCAAGACCCCGCCGGCGGGAATGGAAACCGGCCGGCTTCCCCCGCCCGAACCACGGTCGCCGGATAAAGCGATAAAACCAGCAGGATGAACAGGAAACAACCCCGGCCCCAAACGCGAATCACCCCTTTTCTTCCCCACATGATTTTCCTCCTCCTCCGAAAACGAATTCCTAAACCCTGCTCACCCCTTCCGGCAGACCGCCCGGATGCTGTACCCACGAATATCCCGGATGCGCAGCGGTTCCAGCCTCCGTTCGGTCAGAGCGTCCAATAAGTCCGGCCCCACGAAACGGTCCTCCTTGGGGTGGTCCATCAACCGGCGGGTGATCACGTTGGCGTACGTGGCCGGGTAGTATTCCTCGAAAAAAAACAGCCCCCCCGGAACAAGCACCCGGTGGATTTCATCCAAGGCTTTACGCCACTGGATCACATGGTGGAGCATTCCGAATGAAAAAGCGGCATCCATGGATTGATCCGCCAGAGGCAGATTCAAAGTTCCGGACTGGACCAAATGAACCGGCGACCGGGCTTGGCGAAACAAGTACTTCCGGGCGGCCCGGAGCTGTTTGGGGTCCAGATCCAGGGCCGCCACGAGCCGGGCTTGGAAGGTTTGGGCGACCAGGACGGAACTGCTCCCCCGGCCGCAGCCGATGTCCACCACCCGGCCGCCGGAACCCAGTTCGCCGCCGGATTTCATCCAGTCCACCACCCTTGCCTGGATCCGAACCCGGACGGGGTTGTTCATCAGCCAGCGTTCCACCCAGTTCAAT
>JAGVGV010000213.1 GCA_020056895.1 Deltaproteobacteria bacterium | reverse complement strand
GCTTTACCGGCCTGATGGTTTCTGACAATAAACATTCTTCCGTCCCGGGTGTCAATTTCCCCCGCCACCGCGCCTCTAATCCTCCTCTTTCCCGCCCAGGCCGTACGCCCCGACTTTCTGGATCAGGGCCCGGCGGCTCAACCCCAGGGCTTTGGCCGCGCGGGTCCGGTTCCCCTGGTGAAGGTCCAGCATCCGGCCGATCATGATCCGTTCGGTCTGTTCGATCACTTCCTTGAGCGTGGCTTTCAAATCCCGTCGGTCCTCGGGAATGGAGACCAGCCCGCCGCCCTGTCCCACCGCCGCTACTCCGAAGGGAAGGTCGGCCAATTGGATGAGCGGCCCTTCGGTCATCACCACGGCCTGTTCGATCACGTTCCTCAAGGCCCGCACGTTGCCCAGCCAGTGCTGGCGGGCAAGCGCCTTGAGGGCGTCCGGAGCCAGCCTTTTTTCCTCCAAACCGTGCTTTTTCACCACTTCGGCCAAAAAATGGCCGGCCAGGAGCGGGATATCCTCCACCCGGTCTCTTAGCGGCGGCAGGGCCAGGGAGATGACGTTCAAGCGGTAGTATAGATCGTGCCGGAACCGGCCGGCCTGGGTTTCCTCCCTAAGGTCCTTGTTGGCGGCGGCGATGATCCTCAGGTCCACCCGAGTGGTGACCGATTCCCCCAGCCGCCGGATTTCCTCCTCCTGGATGGCTCGGAGGACCTTGACCTGCATGTCGAGCGGCAGTTCGCTTACTTCGTCCAGGAACAGGGTTCCGCCGTCGGCTTCGGCGAACAGGCCCTTTTTGTTCCGGTCGGCTCCGGAAAAGGCGCCTCGCACATGGCCGAAAAATTCGCTTTCGAGCAGGTTGGCCGGCACGGCGCCGCAGTTGATGGCCACGAAGGGTTCGTCCCGCCGGGGTCCGGCCTGGTGGATGGACCGGGCCGCCAATTCCTTGCCGGTTCCGCTTTCCCCGGTAATCAGCACCGTGCTTTTGTTGTCGGCGACCTTGGTGATGATTTCAAATACCCGCTTCATGGCCGGACTCTGGCCGATAAACCCCGCCACGCCCTGGGATTCGATGATCCGGGCCTTGAGCCGCCGGTTTTCGTCCATCAGCCGCCGGGTTTGGAGGGCTTTTTCAAGAACCAGGAGGATTTCATCCTCCTTGAAGGGCTTGGCGATGTAGTCGTACGCCCCTTGTTTCATGGCCGTTAGAGCGGTTTCCACGGAAGAAAAGGCGGTGATGACCACCACCACCTGTTCGGAGTCCAGGGCCTTGAGCCGGCCCAGGAGTTCCAGGCCGTCCATGCCCGGGAGCCTCAGGTCGGTGATCACGGCGTCGAAGGCCAGAGTGGCGGCCTGTTCCAGGGCCTCCTCGGCGCTGGCGGCGGCCCGGGTTTCCCAGCCTTTTTTGGCCAGCATCAGGCCCAGAATCCGGCGGATATGGTCTTCGTCGTCCACGATCAAAATGCGGGGAGCGGTGGCCATGGGGGTCATTCTCCCGGGACCGGAGGCGCGGCCGGCAGCCGGAGGACAAACGTGGCGCCGGGGCTGGACGATTCTTCCAAGCCCAGGGAACCGCCGTACTGTTCCAGAATCCGCTGGCAGATGGCCAACCCCAGGCCGGTGCCCCGGCCCGCCGGTTTGGTGGTGAAAAAGGGATCGAAAATCTTGGCCCGGATTTCCGGGGGTACGCCGGGGCCGTTGTCGGCCAGCCGGAGAACCACTTCGTCCCCTTCCATGCGAAGACTTACCCTCAACCGGCCGCCCTTGGGCATGGCCTGGGCCGCGTTCACGGCCACGTTGACCACCACCTGAGCCAGATGGTCCGGGTCCATGATCACGGGTTCGGCCTGGGAGTCCAGATCGTATTCCACCTTCAGACGGCCAAAGGTTTTCTGGTGGGTGAACATAGCCAACGTCCGGGGCAGGGTTTCCGCCATCCGGACCCGGGTCCGGTATCCCGCGGCGGGGCGGGAATAATCCCTCAAGGCGTCCACGATCTTCTGGATCCGGTCGGCTTGTTCCAGAATGGCGTTCAGGTATTCCTGGGTATCCTGGGGACTGGTCGGCCCGCTCGACAACAACTGAGCGTATCCGGAAATGGTGCTCAAGGGGTTGTTCACCTCGTGCGCCACGCCCGCGGCCAACATGCCCAAACTGGCCAGTTTTTCGGAATGGAAAAGCTGCCGCTCCATGGTTTTGTATTCGGTTACGTCCCGGGCCAGAACCAGGTACGTGGGGTGGGCGCCCGGATCGGTTCCGGCCACTCGGGACGCGTTGAGCAACACTTCCCTTTTTCGGCCGTCGGCCGTCAGCAGGAGCAATTCGGTCAGCCCGCCCTGATTTTCCACCAACTCCCCGGGACGGCTCAGGAATGAATCGGGTTCGGCGGCCAACAACCCCGCCGGCCAGCCGACCAGATCGTCCTTGCGGTACCCCCAAGCCTCCACCCGGCGGTTCACGTACGAAATCCGTCCGCTGGAATCCAGAGTGAAGATAATGTCGTTGGCCGCTTCGAACAGTTGTTCGAGATACAGGGAGGTTTTGCGGGCTTCGTTTTCCGATTCCCGAAGCCGCTGGTTGGTCGACCGAAGGTCCGCCACCAACCGGGCGTTCCGAAGGGCCGTGGCCGCCTGATCGGCGATGATGGTGAGCAGCCCGAGGTCTTCCACGGAAAAGGGCGATTCCGCCGAGCGCCACAGAGTCAGCCCGCCCACGGACCGGCCACGGGCCACGAGAGGCAGCACCAGCAGCGAAACCTCTTCATCGGGGTCCAGGCCGGGTGCCGGGGGCGGTGAAAAATCAGGTCCGGGCCGGGTTTGGGGAATCAGAACCGGATGCCCCGAAGCCACCGCCCGAGCCACGGGTTCGGGAACGGGTCCGGCCCAGCGGGGTGTTTCGTCTTCGGAACCCCGGACCTCATCACGGCGGCCGTCGTACCAGGCCCGGATGTCGAGCCCCGGACCGTCGGGTTCGGTCAGGAGCAGAAGCATGCCGTCGGTTTCGATCTCCCGGGCCACCGCTTCCAGCACCACCCGGGACAGCGCATAGAGGTCCAGGGGGTCGCGGATGACTTCCCCCACCCGCCGGATGAGCGACAGTTCCTCGATTTTCTGATCGTACCGCTGGTAAATTTCGGCCAGGGACCGCTGATAGGTATCGCTCCGGGCCCGGGGCTTCCTGGCCCCGCCGGATGCGGCTGGTTTTTTTAAGTCCTTGCTTCCCGAACGACGCGGGCCGCCCCTGCCCATCGGTCTCCCCTTTCGGGTCCGGTCCCTTAATGAGATCCGGCCTATCTTACGGTCCCCTGGGGAAGGGATTCAACTGGAAACGAGCGTTTATTGGTAAACCATGCCGGAATCTCAAGATATTTTCCCTTCAAAGTGAAAAAACATCGCGGTTTTTTGAATGAAATATCGTATCCGCGAAACGGATTAGCGGCTCGGCGTGCCACAATCGTTGGATTCTTTGCATTTAGGCCGTGTTTGGTCTAAAATTCAACGCTAAGTATCCAGAGGACCGGACGCCGGAGACCATTTTCCAATGCCCCGATCCGGCGGGGGGGCCGCCGGATGCGTCCCACGGTTGGTGAAAGGAACGGATCAGGTGTGATGAACATCCTGCTGGTGGACGATACGCCTT
Source organism: Deltaproteobacteria bacterium (assembly GCA_020056895.1). Classification (GTDB taxonomy): domain Bacteria; phylum Desulfobacterota; class Desulfarculia; order Adiutricales; family JAGVGV01; genus JAGVGV01. The sequence continues at coordinate 2,011 of JAGVGV010000213.1, read as the reverse complement.
CAGCTCGGGACCCCATGGAACTCCAGTTGAAGGTATTGGGCCATACGGTCACGACGGCCGCGGATGGGCTGGAAGCCTTATCGTTTCTGAACGGACTGGCCTTTGAACTGGTGATGACCGACATCCAAATGCCGAACATGGACGGCCTGGAATTATTGCGTCGGAGCCGCCAGTTGGTCCCGGGGCAGGACGTGATCATGGTGACCGGTTATGGCGACATGGATTCGGCCCTCGAAGCCCTGCGGCTGGGCGCCCGGGATTACCTGCTCAAACCGGTGAGCCTGGAAGAGCTGTCGGCTGCGGTGAGCCAGGTGGTGGAACGCCACCGGATGGCGCGGCGGCTTCAGGAGCAGGAACGGCGGCTGAGGCAGGCCGAAAAAATGGCGGAATTGGGCGTGGTGGCGGCGGGCGTGGCCCACGAAATCAACAACCCCAATACGTTTATCCGGGGAAACGTGCAACTGATCGCCAAATTCTGGGACGTGATCGATCCATTTCTCCGGGCGGCCCTGGAATGGGGGGTTCCCGCGCCGGACCGGCTGGGATTTGTCCGCGCCGAAATGCCTAGGACCCTGGAAGGTATTCTGGCCGGTTCGGAACGGATCCGGCGGATCGTGGAAAACACCGCCGCCTTCACGAGCAACCAAACGCAGCCGCCCTTGACCGGGGTGGATTTATCCGCCTGTTTTCAGTGCGCCCTGGAACGCTTGAGCGAACGGTGCGGCCCGGTTCAGATTCTGTGCCGGACCCAGGAAAACCTGCCTTTGGCCCAGGCCACTTTGGAGGGATTATCCGAAGTGGTTGAGGAACTGATCCGGAACAGCCTGACCGCGGTGGAAGGGGTGGATCACCCCCGGATCGAGATCCGGGCGTCCAAGTCGGGGCCCAACGAAGTGCTTATTGAAGTGGAAGACAACGGACGGGGGATCCGCGAAGAAGACCATTCCAAGGTGTTCACGCCGTTTTTCTCAACGGCCCCCAGGATCGGCCGGCCCGGGTTGGGGCTGTCCAAAGTGTACGCCTTGGTGCATGGCTTTGGCGGGGAAACCGGTTTTTCCAGCCGAGTGGGTCAGGGAACCCGTTTTTTCGTGAAATTGCTCGAAGCGAACGAGAGGCCTTCCGTATGCGCATTCTGATCGTGGACGACGAAGAAGAAATTCTCCATATGCTCCAACGGAACCTGGAGATGGAGGGGTACCAGGTCACCACCACGGTGAACCCCCACGAAGCCCTGGATCTGGCACGCCGGGACCTGTTCAACCTGGTGGTCACCGATATCAAGATGCCGGGCCTGAGCGGGGTGGAGCTGCTTCGGGAAATCAAGCGGATCAACCCGCTGGCCAACGTGATCATCATGACCGGTTATTCCACCATGGCCCACGTGGTGGACTGCCTGGGAAGCGGCGCGGTGGATTATTTCGTGAAACCATTTCCGGATCTGGACCTCCTGATTCAAGCCATTCATCAGGCCCGAGACCGGTTGAACCGCTGGCGGACGTCCATGGGCGTGCGGCCTTGAGCGGGGACCAGAGCACGAACATGGCCGATCACGACTGGACGACGTTGCTGGACGATCTTTCCCTGAGCCTCGTCATGGTGGACCCTTCCAACCTGATGGCTTTGGGAGAGCTTTTGGAAAAGCTGGAGCGGTTGGCCCAGGATTTTCCCAACCAACGGATTCCCAAACTAAAGGGGCTGATCCCGGCCTTGATCCGGTCGGTGGAAGCCGTGATTCTGGAACAGGCGCCTCATAAGGAACAGGCTCTGGAACGGGTGGGCGAGGGGCTGGCCCTGTTGCAGGACGCGGCCCGGAACATGAGCGCGGACCGTCCGTTCGACGCCGATTCGGAGTTTTTGGCCAAGGGATTGCTCGAAGACGCCGGCATCACGTGGAATTCGACCGAGGCCCCGGCGGTCTCCAACGGTGCTCCCGAAGCCTTGCTCCAACCATCTCAGGCCGTCTCGAACGGCCGCACCACGGCGTATGGAGCCGAAACGCCCTCGGCGGCGG
>JAGVGV010000446.1 GCA_020056895.1 Deltaproteobacteria bacterium | reverse complement strand
TTTTGGAGTCCGCAAGACCCGCCGCCCAGGCCAACCCATCCCCAGCCGGTAGATTGGCCTCCACCAGCAGAAACTCCCAGCCATCGGCCTCGGCTCTGAACGCCTCCCAAACCATGGCCGCTTCGGCCAGGCTCGCGGCGGCCCGGGTTTCAATCCCCCAAGCGGCCAATTGGTCTCCCACCGCGCTCCGGACCACCGGGTGGCTTACCACCACCAGAACCCAGGTTCCGCTCAGGTCCCGGCCCGGAAGCACACCTTCAGGCGCCGACGGCGGGGGCCAACCCTTGAATTCCAGTTCGAAAAAGAACCGGCTGCCTCGTCCCGGTTCGCTTTCCAATTCCAGAAGGCCTCCCATTCGCCGGACCAGATTGGAGGTGATGGCCAGCCCGAGCCCGGTTCCGCCATACTTCCGCGACGTGGACGCATCCGCCTGGTCAAACGCACTGAAGATCCGGTCCCGGTATTCAGGGTCCACCCCGATCCCCGTATCCCGGACTTCAAACCGCAACAGGGCCGCCTCCGGCCGCGACCGAATCAGGGAAACATCCAGAACCACTTCGCCCGAAGAAGTGAACTTGAGCGCGTTCCCCACCAAATTGATGACCACCTGCTGAATCCGGACCGGATCCCCCACCAACCCGGAAGGAACCGATGGATGAATCCGCAAGGCCAGCTCCAACTTGGAATAATCCACCCGGAGGGCCAGAGCATTCATGGCCGCCGATAGGATTTCATCCAGTTGAAAGGGCGCCTCCTCCAGGACCAGCCGGCCGGCTTCGATCTTGGAAAAGTCCAGAATGTCGCCCAACAGGGTCAAAAGATTTTCGGCGGAACTTCTGGCCAGGTCAAGAAATTCCCGCTGTTCGCCGGTCAAGGGAGTCTGGAGGACCAGATTGATCATCCCCAAAATACCGTTCATGGGCGTGCGGATTTCGTGGCTCATGTTGGCCAGAAATTCGCTCTTGGCCAGGCTGGCCTCGTCCGCCGCCTTTTTGGCCCGGATCAGTTCGTATTCGATCGCCTTTCGTTGAGTAACGTCCCGGGCCACGGAAAGAATTGTGGGCAATCCATTCAGTTCGAACCGTTGGGCGTTGAACTCCATGGAAATCCGGTCCCCGGCGCGGGTAATCAGGTTCACTTCGAAAAGCGCCCGGCCGGTGGCTTTCAGGGATTCCCGAGCGGCCGCCAAGGTTTCGTTTTCCTCCGGTCCCACCAAACGGGTGCCGGCCATGAGCAGTTCGTCGCGGTCGTACCCCAACAGGTCCACCGCCACCTGGTTGGCATCCAGGAGTTCGCCCAGAAAATCGTCGTGAACCATCCAGTGGAGAAATACCGGGTCGCTGGCGCCATGGAACAGCGCTCGGTACCGCTGTTCGGTGGCCTGCAGGGCTTCCTGAGCTCTCAGGCGTTCCTCGATTTCGCGCTTCAGAGCCTCGTTGGCCCTTCTCAATTCGGCCTCGGCGAATCCCGGCTCCCGGATTTCTCTCAGACTGGTCACGCCCCAGGCCCGGCCTGCGTCGTCCAGCCAGTGGGTCGAGCGGGAGCGGAGCGTCCGGGCCCGGCCGTCCGGCAAAAAAAAGCTCCACTCCTGAACCAGCTCCCCGCCGTCGGCCAACAGGGTCATCAGGCCGGACAGCGCTTCGGCCTGGACCTTTTCCCCCCCAAAATACCAGAAGGCCCGGCCCACCATGTCCCCAACCGGCCGGCCGGCCAGTTCCGCGGCCTGGTCGTTGACCAGGACATAACGGCCCTGGTGGTCGGTCAACGTCCACCCTTCGGCGGAGGCCTGAAACATCGCCGCCAAGAGCGAGGCCGACGGAGAAGCCGGCTTGGGAGAAGCCGTTTCGGAGTCGAAGGGGAACCCGATGGGGTCTTGGGGAACCGCCATGACCGCCGATGCCCTTTCCGGGTCGCCAGGTGAGGAACGTTCGCGGCCGACCGGGCGTCGGCCGGGTTTTTGGTTGTGACGCCGACGCGAGCCGCGAGGAACGGGCTCGCGCCCAGGTTCTTCGGCCCGGACCGCGGGGTCTAAAGATACAGTATCGGTTGTTCCGGGGAATTTCTCAAGCGGGAACGGTCGGTTTCATGAACCGGGAAAGAACGCCGGCGCCGTAACCGAAGAGCCTCCGTTCTAAACCGGCCGCACACCCAACCGGTTCAGCAGGCGTTCCAGCTCTTCGGACGATGAAAAAGCGATTTCGACACGCTTCCGGCGGCCTTTGGCCACCACCCGCACCTTGGCGCCCAGTGACCGGGCCATGGATTCGGCCAGAGCTTCATAATAGGCCGCGTCCGCCGCCGCGTTTCGACTGATCCGTTTGGGCGTGAGCAGCCGCTTGACCCATTGCTCGGTTTCGCGGACCGAAAACCCCCTGGTCAATACATCCTCGCGGGCGGCCAACATCCGGGATTCTTCGCCCAAAGCCAGCAGAGCCCGGCCATGCCCCGCCGTCAACCGGCCCTGGCGGACATCTTCCTGGATGGGCGCGGGCAGAGACAAAAGCCGGATGAGGTTGGCCACCGTGGACCGATCCCGGCCGCTCAGCCGGGCCAGCTCTTCCTGGGTGCGGCTGAATTCTTCGGCCAACCGAACGTATCCGGCGGCTTCGTCCATGGGGTTAAGGTCTTCGCGGTGCAGGTTTTCGATGAGCGCCATTTCGAGCATTTGCAGCGGATCGGCGTCCTTCAGGATCACCGGCACGTGGGTCAGCCCGGCCAAGCGGGACGCCCTGAGCCGCCGTTCACCGGCGATCAGTTCGTACTCGTCCAGCCCGTCGCGCCGGACCACCAGCGGTTCCAAAACCCCCTGATCCCGAATGGAATCCGCCAACGCCGCCAGGTCCTTGTCCCGAATCCGCGTTCGAGGCTGCATGGGATTGGCCCGGATGGCTTCCACGCGGACCATGAGCGGCACGCCGGGTCCTTCGGGCGGGGTTTCGATGAGCGCTCCCA
>JAGVGV010000423.1 GCA_020056895.1 Deltaproteobacteria bacterium | reverse complement strand
GTAAAAAACAGGGCTTCGAGCTTGTCGTCGAACCGGGTTTCCAACTTGCCTCGGGTATCCCCCGGCACTTCCGCCAGCATCATCTGAAGGTAGGGGACGACCCGGTACCGGAGGGGGTGGTCGGTCCGGTTTTTCACCGTCAACAGCCGTACTTCGACCGGTTGATCCGGTGGTACGAAGAGCGTGTATTCCAGGTCCGCTTCGGCCAGGGTTTTCCGGAATACGGCGTACCCTTGGCCGAACACCACGTCGCCTTGGGTCGCTTCATTCCGGAACGGCGCCCAGGTGGGGCCGTCGACCACGCCCGTATCCAGGTTTTTCAAATACATCACCTGCCCGGGCACTTGAACCGGCAGGGATTCCAGGGCCGGCGGAGTCAGGCCGTTCTGCTGGGAATTGCCCGCGAAGGAATAAATTTCCCCTTCGTTGTTCACCACCACGCCGTATCCCACGGGGTTGGCGATCACGTGAGCCCAGGTTCGGGGCGTGTTCCAGCCCACGGTCAATTCTTTGCCGTCGTCCGAAAACGCATATAACGAACCGGCTTTCGAACCGTTCGATCCAACTGGTTTCCGATCCGAAGGGCACCCGAAACCGTGCAGGAGCCGGCCTTTTTTCCATGTTTTCAACAGATACGGTGCTTTGGGCGCGTTTTTCAGGTCCAGGTACCTCCGGATCAGCTTGAACGCATAGGCTTCGCTTCGGGCATATCCGTCCACGAACACCAGCCGGGTGGATTCCCCCGGCCCCAATCGGACGCTGAGCCGGAGGGCGGCGGCGGGGGAAAAGGAATACAGCCGGCCTTCGTCATCCAATCCGCGAGGGGCTTCCTTCAAGCCCTGGGGATCATAGAGTGTGCGATGGCCCAGGAAGAAGGACCGGGAATCCTCGTACCCGATCAGTTCGGCCCGGCCATCCGGGCTGGGGCCCACGCCGTGGAAGGCCACTTCGTCCGTCTTTTTTCTCGATACCGGGTTTTTTTTGCCATCGTTGGACAAACGGTTCTGAGCGATGATGGACCGAAGGGGCGAAAGGAACCAAGTGGCCACGTGGATCGAATTGTAATCGGGGTGGCGTTGGTACATATCGAAATGGTTCAGGGCGAATTCCCGGTAGCTCACCAGTTCCAGGGATCGGGTCCGGTCGCCGGAGTTGGTCAGGTCGAGCGTCCAGATTTCCACCGGGTCGTGGTGGTCCACTCGGACGTGAGCCTGGGCCATGATGCCGCCGAAATCGTTCCGGATGGTCATCGAGGCCCGGTCCAGCCAGGCCATACCGGCCTGAGGACCGATTCGCCGGCGGGGCTGGTAGGCGAGGGACCATAGCCGATCCGGGTGGTCGGCTGGCTGGTCGCGATCGATGAAATAGAAGAACTTGCCGCGGGGCTGGAGCGGGTCCGGGGATCTCAGGGTCAGGTCCATGGCGGTGTGGTTGGGCACGGATCGATAGACGTGGCTGAAACTCCGGCCGTCCCCCTCCATGGTCAAGGTATACCGTCCGTTGCCGATGAGATAGGTCTCTTCGTCAATGGTTGGGGTTTCGGCTGGCGGCTCCGCGCCGCCGGATCGATCCCCAGCCGGCCCGGTTGGGGCGGCCTGGGTTTTGGCCATTTGCTTTCGGGCTTCGTCCCGGGCCATGGCCCGCCTTTGCCGCAGAAGTACAAAGCCCACGATGGCGGCCGCCAGCAGAAAAACCAGGGCCACCCCAAGGGGTGGAAAAAGGGCCTGGGGATTGGCCAGGGCGATTTTTTCCGCCGTGTTCCAGGCATACTCCCAGTCCTGGCCTCGAGGGATGTAGAAGGGGATGAGCAAAGGCGCCCAGGTGGCGAACCGCCGGAGTCCGGTGGGGATCACCCGGGTTCGGCCGGAATGACCGAAGAACCGGGCGGCCTTTTCGTCCAGACCATCCAGACCCACGAAGGAAAAATTCACCAGCGTGGCCACCCGAAGGCCCATATGATCGAAAAAGATCAGAATCCGGAACCAGTCGAAGGCCAGAAGCTTGATAAAGGTATCCAGGCTCCAGGTGTTGAACGCTTCCGGCGGCAGGGTCACGCTTTTGGTGGCGGCCACCACGGTGCGGATGGCGCCGTCCTGGTTGTACCAGGAGGGTACGGGGGACATCCGGAGGAAGGTATAGATGATCGGGGCCATCCACAGCCCCCAACGTTGGACCCGGAAGGCCTGTTCGATCATTTCCACCAGACCGGCCCGGGTGAACAGGTTCCGGACGGGTTTGGCGGACCATTGGACCAGCGCCGTTAAAACCACCAGGTTGACGCTGAAAAGCGGCGCGGCGATGGACCAGTTGATGACTCCGGACAGGGATTCGGCGTACAAAAGTTTCACTCCGCCGGTAACCGTACCCAGGTTCATCGCTCCCCATTTGCTGAACAGGGGATAGATCACGTAGTCTTCGATCTTCAGGCCCGAAGCGCCGTAAAAGAGCGAAGCGTAATTTTTGAATTTGGCCGCGATGGTGGCGGCCTGGAGGCTGTCGATGTACCAGGCCAGGGCGGCTCCGGCCAAGCCCCCCAGCACCGCTTCGGCCAGGTAGATGCGTCCGTTCTGGAGCTTCTGCCTTGTGCCCCAGGCGAACACGTTGATCAGGTCCCGGGAAACGTTAGTGCCGGCGTACGCGGCGGCGCCGATCAGACCGCCGAAGAAAAAGCGGACCCAGCCTCCATCCGCGGGCAGGTTTTCCCGGATGGCCCAGGCGATTCCGGCGGCGATCACCGCGCCGCGCATGTAATGATCGTACCGAGTGTAGTTGTTGAAGAACCGAAGCCGGAAGGGCAGGCTGCCATCGAAACTTTCAATGATGGTCTTGAGAAAAGGAAAGGCGAACAGGCCGAAGAAACCGGCCGTGACCACGGGATAGACTTCGATCAATTCTCGAACTTCGGGCCGGCCCAGAAGAATGGCGGCCATGTGGATCACGGCCAGGAAAACACAAGTATAAATGGCTCCTTTAAGCAGACCTTCCCACCAGTGTCCGTACCCCCAATAGATCAGCGGATGCTTGCCATGAAGGCCGTCCATGAACAGGCCGGTGACCAGAAACGTTTGAGCCCAAAGGCCCCCCTGAGCCACGATGGCCAACCCAATGGCCGCCAGGGCTCCGTAAAACGGACCCAGGTCGGACACCCAGGGCTGGGACGCCCAGGTGGCGATAAACGGCGTGGCGGCGGCGAACAGGGCGCTGGCGATAAGCAGCAGGTGGAGCCTGGTATCGGTGAACAACCGACGGGCCAGAAGGAGTGTAAGCAGAAAGGCCACGGCTTCGTTGAACACCGCCAGCACGCCGGCCATGCCGAACCAGGACCGCCACGCCGGAGTCAGATCGATCTTCAGGGTTCCCAGCCAGCCCAATCGTTCCACCAGCACGGGGGATTGAAGCAGGAGCAACAAGTTGAACAGGTACGGCGCGGCCAATACGGCCAACCCGACCATGGCGGATG
>JAGVGV010000497.1 GCA_020056895.1 Deltaproteobacteria bacterium | reverse complement strand
GCTTCGACCGCGTGGACGTGGACCCCATGGGCAACGTGCTGGGATACCTGGGCCAGGGACCCCGGTTGATCGCCTACGACGCCCATGTGGACACCGTGGGCGTGGGCAACCCTGAGAACTGGGATTTCGACCCCTTCGAAGGCTTCGAGAACGAAGAGATCGTCGGCGGCCGGGGGTCCAGCGACCAGCGGGGCGGCTTGGCGGCCATGGTCTGGTCGGCCAAAATCATTCGGGATCTAAACCTGCTCCCCAAAGACGCCACCCTGGTCATGACCGGCACGGTGCAGGAAGAGGATTGCGACGGCCTGTGCTGGCAGTACCTTATCCGGCAGCGGGGCCTGAGGCCCGAATTCGTCTTGTCCACCGAACCCACGGACGGCGGCCTTTACCGGGGTCAGCGGGGCCGGATGGAAATGAAGGTGGACGTCCGGGGCAAAAGCGCCCATGGGTCGGCCCCTCACCGGGGCGACAACGCCATCTTCAAAATGGGCCGCATTTTACGGGAGTTGGAAGAACTGGGCGGCCGGCTGGCCGACGACCCCTTCCTGGGCAAAGGCACCCTGACCGTTTCCGAAATATTCTTTACCGCCCCCTCTCGCTGCGCCGTGGCCGACGGCTGCTGGATATCCGTGGACCGCCGGCTGACTCGGGGCGAAGACAAGGACCAGGCCCTCAAGGAAATCCAGGACCTCCCCAGCGTGCGGGCGGCCGGGGCCCGAGTCACTCTCTATTCGTACAACGAACCATCCTACACCGGCCTGGTGATCCCCACGGAATGCCATTTTCCGGTCTGGACCGTGCCCGAGGACCATCCCGTGCTCCAAGCCGCCGGCCGGGCGCACCAGGACCTGTTCGGCGAACCGCCCAGGGTGGACAAGTGGGCCTTTTCCACCAATGGCGTATCCATCACCGGCTTGTACGGCATCCCCTGCATCGGGTACGGTCCGGGCAAGGAAGCCCAGGCCCACGCGCCCAACGAAAAAACCTGGAAGGCCGACCTGGTCCGGGCCGCCGCCCTGTACGCGGCTCTGCCCCAGGCGTACCTGGAAGCCGTTCCCGTCCCGCCCGGGGTTTGACCCTGAAAGGAGCCGTCCATGGACCTATTGGCCATCCGCGAAGCCATCCGGAAACTGGCTCGGCTGGATTACGGCCGCCTGTACCAGGCCGATTTCCTCCTGACTTGGGATCATTCCCTGGATGAACTCCGGGCAGTGCTCCAAGTGGCCGACATCCTTAAGGGGTTCCGCCAAAACGGTCTGTCCCCAAGGGTGTTCGATTCCGGCCTGGGCGTCACCCTGTTTCGCGACCATTCCACCCGCACCCGGTTCAGCTACGCCAAGGCGGCCAACCTTTTGGGCCTGATGGTTCAGGATTTGGACGAAGGCAAAAGCCAGATCGCCCACGGCGAAACGGCGCGCGAAACCGCGGCCATGATCTCGTTCATGACCGAATCCATCGGCATCCGGGACGACATGTACATCGGCCGGGGCCACGCCTACATGCTCGAAGCGGCCCAGGCCCTCACCGCCGCCTTACGGGACGGCGTTCTGGACCAGCGCCCGTCCCTGGTGAACCTCCAGTGCGATCTGGACCACCCCACCCAGTCCATGGCCGATCTGGCTCATCTGATCCATTATTTCGGAGGATTGGATCACCTCAAGGGGAAAAAGCTGGCCATGAGCTGGGCCTATTCCCCGTCGTACGGCAAACCCTTGTCCGTGCCTCAGGGCGTGGTGGGGCTGATGACCCGGCTGGGTATGGACGTGGTGCTGGCTCATCCCAAAGGGTATGAAATCATGCCCGAAGTCGAGGAACTGGCCCGGAAGAACGCGGGCCGGTCGGGCGGAGCCTTTTCCGTGACGCACGACATGGACGAGGCCTTCGACAACGCCGACGTGGTGTATCCCAAATCCTGGGCGCCCTTCGCCGCCATGGAACAGCGGACCCTGCTGTACGATCAGGGCGAGGCGGACGGCATCAAGGCCCTGGAAAAGGACCTGTTGGCCCGGAACGCGGATTATAACGCCTGGGAATGCACGGAAAAGCGGATGGCCTTGACCCGGGACGGCCGGGCTTTGTACCTCCACTGCCTGCCGGCGGATATTTCGAACGTGAGTTGTGTACGGGGGGAAGTAGCGGCTTCGGTCTTCGACCGGTGCCGGACGCCCCTGTATCTTCAGGCCGGATACAAGCCATACATCATCGCGGCCATGATTTTCCTGGCCCGGATGGACCGCCCGGCGGACATGTTGATGGAATTGTTGGACCGCCGGACGCCGAGGCTAGGATAAAACCGCAACCTTCCGATGCGGGAGGCGGCATTGATGATCATTTTTCACCTTAACGGCCGCGAAACCGTTTACGACGGCGATGAAAACCGATCGCTGCTCGACGTTCTCCGCCTGGACCACCGCTTGACCGGCCCCAAGGACGGTTGTTCCGGCCAGGCCGCCTGCGGCGCCTGCCTGGTGGAAATGGACGGCCGGCCCGCCCTGGCCTGTTCCG
>JAGVGV010000133.1 GCA_020056895.1 Deltaproteobacteria bacterium | reverse complement strand
GCCGAACCCGCCGGCCCAGACGGTCGAAAAGCTTTTGCCCCAGTTCGTCTTCCAGAGCCGCCACCTGAGCCGAGACCGTGGACTGGGCGTAATTCAGCCGGCGGCCGGCCCGATGGAAACTCAGGGTTTCGGCCACGGCCTGGAAGGTTTTCAGATGCCGGATTTCCATTGCGGCTCCATGATCGGATTCTCCGATCGATCCCATCGGCACAAATCGTTGGACGCGATTACATCCGCTGTTTTATTGAATATCATGATCGATGGTTTCAAACAAGCCATCGTCAAACCCATTATCATGGAGGACGCCCCAATGACCATTGAAACCACTCAAAGCAGAGCCCTGGCTCTTCACCGGTCAGGTTTTCATTGCGCCGAAGCGGTCTGTTCGGCCATTCTGGAAGCATATGGTCCGGACCTGCCCCAGGACCTGGCCCGGGCCGCGACGGCGTTTGGGGGCGGGATCGGACGGAGTTCCGAGGACCTGTGCGGCGCTCTGGCCGGCGGTTTGGCGGCCATCGGTTTTCTTTTCGGCCGGACCCGGCCGGGGACCGATTGGTCCCAAGCGGCCTTGCTCGCGGCGGATTTCCGGTCCGGATTCCTGGCCCGGGAAGGAGCCACGCTCTGCCCCAGGCTGCTGGAACGGTTCGGACCTCAGGAGAACATGGCGGCCTGCAAGGACCTTTCCGGCCGGACCGCGGGCCTGCTGGCCGAACTAATGGAGAACATGGGATAATTCCATCGATTAAACCTTGGCGGCCGGGAGGTCGGCCGCCGGTCAGGAGACAGGACCATGAACCGGTTGAAAGAAATCGCCAGGCGCCGAAAAATCGCCCATCACCAGTTGCTCAAGATGAATTCAAAGGTATATCAGGCTTTTATCAAGATGGAGGAAGCCACGTACACCGACGGCGCCCTCCGGAAGAAGGACAAGGAACTGATCGCCGTGGGCATCTCGGTGGTGATCGATTGTGAATCGTGCATGCAGTGGCACATCGAACAGGCGGCCCAGGCCGGGGCGACTCGGAACGAGGTGCTGGAAGCCCTGGAAGTGGGCATGGAAATGGGCGGCGGTCCGGCCACGGTCTCGGTCCGGTTCGCCCTGGAGGTCATGGACGAAGTGTTCGACAAGACCGGGGACCAGTGATTTCCCCTCTTTGGGGCCGCCTCCCTCTTCATCGCGGGTCCGCGTGGATCGCGATCCGTTCGGGCCAGAAACCGGTTGACTTGAACCGGAGAAAAACCGTATAAAAAAGCAGGTTTGGCCCATGGATTCCCAGGGCTTCCTCACGAACGCGAACACCCACGGCAAAGAGGGAGGCGGATATGGTCGACGGATTTGGTTTGATATCGGTGGTTGCTCCCCTGGAGGAGCGTTTTTTGTATTTGAATGAAGCGACCGTCAAGGACAAGACCGTCCTGATCCGGGCGGACCTGAACGTTCCCTACGACGAACACCAGAACATCACCGATGACAACCGGATCCGGGCGGTCCTGCCCACGATCAATTACTGCCTGGACGGAGGGGCCAAGGTGGTCCTTTGTTCCCACATGGGCCGGCCCAAGGGGGAACCCGTACCCGAACTGAGCCTCGGGCCGGTGGCCCGCCGGCTGGCCCGGTTGCTGAACAAGGACGTGGCCATGGCTCCGGACTGCGTTGGTCCGGAAGTCAAACGGCTTGTTGAAGCCATGAAACCCGGCGACATCCTGCTACTGGAAAACCTGAGATTCCATCCCGAAGAGCAGATGAACGACGACGATTTCGCTCACGAACTGGGGAGCTTGGCCGACATTTACGTCAACGACGCCTTCGCCGTGGCGCATCGGGGCCACGCCAGCGTGGTGGCCATTACCGAGCACGTGCCTTTGTGCGTGGCCGGCTTTTTGATGAAAAACGAGCTGTTGTACTTCCACCGCGCCATGGAAGACCCGGCCCGGCCCCTGGTGGCCATCGTGGGCGGAGCCAAGGTTTCATCCAAGATTTCGGCCATCGAAAACCTTCTCGACACCGCCGACAAGCTCATTATCGGCGGGGCCATGGCCAACACCTTCCTGAAAGCCATCTATTACAATATCGGCTCCCAGTCCCTGGTCGAGGAAGAACTGGTGGAACGGGCCCGGTCGATCATGCGGAAAGCCCGGCGCCGGGGGGTGAAGTTTTATATTCCCGTTGACTGCGTGGTGGCCGACCGGTTTGACCGCAAAGCCGAAACTAAGATCACCACGGTGCAGGAAGTGCCCGAAAACTGGATGATTACGGACATCGGCCCGGCCACTTGTTCGCTCTACGCCGAGGCCTTGACCAACGCCAAAACCATCATTTGGAACGGCCCTATGGGCGCCTTTGAAATCGACGCCTTTTCCCGAGGCACGTACCAAATGGTCCAGACCGTGGCCAATACCTACGCTCTGACCATCGTGGGCGGCGGCGACACGGACGTGGCCCTTCACCGGGCAGGCGAATCCAGCCGGATTTCCTATATTTCCACCGGCGGCGGCGCCTTCCTGAAACTGATGGAAGGCGGGCAGCTTCCGGGCATCGTGGCCCTGGAAGAGCATGCCCGGGCGCACCACGAACGGGAGGATGATGTATGACTGACACCCCGCGCAGGATCATGATCGCCGGCAACTGGAAATGCTACAAAACGGCGGCCGAAGCAGTTCAGTTCATCCAGGCTTTCCGCGCCTATCCCTTGGCCGAAAAAGCCGTGGACGTGGCGTTGGCGCCCACCTTCCCCGCGCTGGACGCGGCGGTCCGGGCCGCCGAAGGGTCTCCCATCCGGGTCGCGGCCCAGAACGTTTTCTGGGAACCGGATGGGGCCTTCACCGGCGAGGTGTCCGTGGCCATGCTCAAGGCGGTGGGCGTTGGGATGGTGATTCTGGGCCATTCCGAACGCCGCCAGTATTTTGGCGAAACGGACGAAACCGTGAACCGGCGGCTCCGGGCGGCCCTGGCCGGTGGGCTCGAACCCATTTTCTGCGTGGGGGAATCCCTGGCCGAGCGTGAAGCGAGCCGGACGCTGGACGTGATCCGGACTCAGATTGAAGGCGGGTTGGCGGGCGTGGATGAAAGCAGCGCCGACCGGACGATTCTGGCGTACGAACCGGTCTGGGCCATTGGCACGGGCCGGACGGCCACGCCTGAAATCGCTCAGGAAGTTCATGGTTTCATCCGGTCCGAGCTGGCCAAAAAGTATAACAAATCGCTTGCCAACCGGATTCGTATCTTGTATGGTGGCTCCGTTAAGCCGGATAACGCCGCCGCACTCATGGCGCAGCCGGACATCGACGGCGCCTTAGTCGGCGGTGCTAGTTTGAAGGCGGATGTTTTCTGGGGTATCGTCAACGCCTAGGTGAGGTAACGGGCCAATT
>JAGVGV010000708.1 GCA_020056895.1 Deltaproteobacteria bacterium | reverse complement strand
GGGACGACTACAACCGGTTCCGGGCCGAAAAAAAGCCCTATTACGGCCCCAATCAACAGTACGGCACCAACGGCGCCCACACGCAGGCCCAAAAACCCGACTTTTTTTCCCGCCGGCAGGCAAAGGACTTGGCCCAAAAGTCATCCTTCGCCAAAAAAGTGGACCAGCGGGTGGGCCGGACAAAATCGAGCCTCCGGAGCCGGGGGGGAGGAGGTTCCGGAAAATGACGCTGCATCTGGACGCCCTGATCAGCGGCCTGATTCTGATCGCCGCCTTTTATGTTGTGTTTTTCTTGGGCAAATGGGTCAACGATTTGATCCACCGGGAATACCGGCTGACGCATGAGCTTTTTGAACGGGACAACCCGGCCCTGGCCGTCGCCATCGTGGGGTATTACGGCGGCTTGGTGCTGACCATCGGCGGGGCCATGACCGGCCCGTCGGCGGGCATCTGGGACGATCTGATCGACCTGGGCATTTATGGGGCCCTGGGCATCGTTCTCCTGAACGTTTCCTGGTACGTTTGCGACCGGCTGATCCTGATCCATTTCCGTCTGGCGGATGAACTGATTCGGGACCAGAACGTGGGGTCGGGCGCGGTTTCGGCCGGGGTTTCCTTGGGATCCGGCTTCATTCTTTTTGGATCGATCCAGGGGGAAGGCGGCGGAGTGCTGACCGCGCTGGTCTTTTGGGCCCTGGGTCAGGCGCTGCTCGTGGCGGCCGGTCATGTTTATGAATGGATCACGCCGTACAACGTTCGGGGCGAGATCGAAAAAGACAACGTGGCCGCCGGAGTGAGCTATGGCGGGGCGCTCTTGGCCATGGGCGTGGTGGTGGGACTGGCGGCCCAAAACGATTTCGTTTCGTGGCGCGAAAGCCTGGTGGACTACCTGGTTTTTTCGGTTCTGGGCCTGGCGCTGCTGCCTTTGGTCCGGTATCTGACGGATCTGGTGCTAGTGCCATCGGTGAAGCTGGAAGACGAAATCGCCGGCCAGGAAAAGCCGAATCTGGGCGCGGCCTTCATCGAGGCATTCGCCTACATTTCGGCGGCCTTCATCATCCACTGGTGTTTGTAAAGCCGTATCCAAAGGGTCCTTTTGCCCCCGCCTTTTTGCTGGAACCGGGAAGCCGAGCCTCGCGGATCACGATTCCTCCGGTTGGCTTCCCGGCTCCTCCTCAATCCAGGGAAAAAATCCTCCTTTGGAAACGGCTCGTCAGCATTTAGGGGATACAATCCGCCCTTTCACTGAACCTTTTTCCCAGCTCCTCTGAAAGGTGTTTGGATTCCATGACCACGGAACCGGCCGTTTCTCAGCCTTTCTTGAAAACCCCGCCCCGTCTCCGCCATCCGGGCCTGATCCTCAAATTCGCCATTTTCGCCACCGGCATGGCCGGCATCGTGGCCGAATTCGTTTTATCCACCCTGGCCACGTACCTCACCGGCAACGCGGTGTTCCAGTGGACTCTGGTGATGTCCCTGATGCTCTTCGCCATGGGGCTGGGGAGCCGTTTAAGCAAATCCATCGAGGTCCGGCTTCTGGACCGGTTCATCACCATCGAATACGGCCTGTCCGTTCTGTGCGCCTCGTCGGCGGCCGTTTCGTATGGCCTGGCGGGCATCGTGGAACCCATCAGCCCCTTGATCTACCTCATGGCCGTGGCCATCGGCCTGTTGATCGGGTTCGAGATTCCCCTGGTCACCCGCATCAACCAGGATTACGAGGAGCTTAGGTCCAACATCGCCGGAGTGATGGAAAAGGACTATTACGGCGCTCTGTTGGGCGGCCTGTTCTTCGCTTTCGTGGCCCTCCCCCGCCTGGGGCTCACCTATACCCCCATCGCCCTGGGCGCGGTGAACTACCTGGTGGCCACGGTGCTGATGGCTTCGTTCTTCCGGCTGGTCGAAAAGAAAAAAACCGTGGTCATCCTTTCCGCCGCTACCGCCCTGTTCCTGGCCGGCCTGGCGTTGGTGGCTCAGCCGGTAATCCTATATGGGGAGCAGCGGTCGTACAAGGACAAGGTGGTCCTCAGCCGGCAGTCCGCGTACCAAAAAATCGTAATGACCCGCTGGAAGGATCACTATTGGCTTTTTCTCAATGGCCAGGAACAGTTCAGCACGTACGACGAAGAAAAATACCACGAACCCCTGGTGCATCCGGCCATGAATCTGGCCGCGGATCGGGGAGCGGTTCTGATCCTGGGCGGCGGCGACGGGCTGGCCCTGCGGGAAATCTGGAAGCACCCCGGCGTTCGAGCGGTTACCATGGTGGACCTGGACCCGGTGATGACCGATCTGGCCCGGAACCATCCGCTGTTCACGCGGATCAACGGCGGGTCGATGGCCGATCCGAGGCTCCAGGTGGTGAACCGGGACGCAGCCGCGTTTTTAAAGGATAACCCGGATTTTTTCGATGTGATCCTGATCGACCTGCCGGACCCCGACACCGTGGACCTGGCTCATTTGTATTCCGAAAGTTTTTACCACCTGGTCCGGCGGCATCTGAGGCCCGGCGGTGTGGTGGTGACGCAGGCCGCCAGCCCCTATTTCGCCCCCAAAGCCTTTTTATCCATCCTCAAGACCATGACGACGGCGGGATTGACGGTTCTGCCCTATCACAACCAGATTCCCACCATGGGGGAATGGGGGTGGGCTCTGGGAGTCCGGGATTCCGAAGCCCGGCCGGACCAGATTAAGGCCCGAGCCCTGACACTGGATTTCAACGGCATCCCCACCCGCTTCCTGAACGCTGAAGCCATGGTCTCCATGGTCCACTTCGGCAAGGGAGTGTTTTTTCCTGGCTGGGAAAACGAGATCGAAGTGAATACCCAGGCCCGGCCGATCCTGCCTACGTATTACCGGTCCGGCGCCTGGAACCTTGATTGAACCGGGGCGTGTCTACGGTACGTGGTCGAGGGTAGTTCGCCTCGGCTTCACGTGAAATAGATCATTTCAACGCGCCCCGGAACATCAGAAAAGAAACCATCTCAAAACAAATAGCTTGGCCTTGGGGCGAGGAGGAAGGGGGAAGCCAACCGGAGGAATACTAAAGGTATTTCGAGGATTGGGTTCCCCCTTCCGACAAAGCATCCAAGGCCAAAGAACAATTTTGGAACGGCTTCTATTCGTAGGCCCGTTCCAGCACCATCATGGCATCCTTGACGTCCATTTCCTCGGGGTTCATGGTCAGCGAGCCGTCGTTCACAGCCGCTCGGGCGATCTCTTCCAGCCGGTTCCGGGGAACGCCGGCCTCCTTGAGCGTCATGGGCAGGCCGCACAGGTCGTTCAGGCGCCGGCTGAAATTACGGACGGCGGCCACGGCCCGTTCTCCTCGGGCTTCCGGCGGCGTGGCGGCGAAAATTTCCGTACCGGCCAGAGGCAGAAGCAGTTCGGCGTACAGGTCCTTGATCCGGTCCATGTTGTATTCCATGACAAAGGGCAAAAAAATGCCGTTGGCCACGCCGTGGGGCACATGCGCCACGCCGCCGGCCGCGTGGGCCAGACTGTGCACCATGCCCACCATGGAATTGGAAAAAGCCACGCCGGCCAAAAGAGCCGCGTTGGCCATGGCCAGCCGGGCCGATTCGTACGAACCATCCTTGACGGCCTCGATCAGATAATCGCGGACCAGGGTGATGGCGGACCAGGCATAGGCGTCGCTCAGGGGGTTTTTCTGCAGGCAGGTATACGCTTCGATGGCATGCGTCAGGGCGTCCATGCCCGTGGCGGCGGTCACGTGAGGGGGCATGGTCCGGGTCATGCGCGGGTCCAGAACGGCGGCCCGGGGCAGCAGATGGGGCGACGAAATGGCCACCTTGATGTTGTGAGCCGGATCGGCCACCACCGCCACCAGAGTCACTTCCGACCCCGTGCCCGCCGTGGTCGG
>JAGVGV010000570.1 GCA_020056895.1 Deltaproteobacteria bacterium | reverse complement strand
GGTCAAACATGCCGGGGGGGAACACCGTATCCATGTGGCCGGCCAGCAGAAGAGGGCGGTCCGGTCGGGTCCCCGGGCGGGAAAACAGCCAGATACGATCCTTTTCGGCGGTGTCCGGATTCCGGAGGACGAACCCCGGCGGCAACGCCGATATCCACGAATCCATGGCCCGGCGGATTCCGTCCCGGTTTTCCGTGTGGGTATTTATTCGGACCAATTGGTCCAGGATATCGAACATCTGGGGCGCCAAATCCTTGGCGGCACGGTTCACGTCGGCGGGGTTCAAGGCGGAACCGTCACGGGAGGGGGGCTTTTTGGAGGTCATGACGCACTCCCCGGAGGCTGGGACAACCGATAACGACCCGCCGTTTTGGAAAAGCGATTCATCTCCAACAACCAAGCCGGATCAGCGAAGGACCAGCCGGAGGTAGGCTCTGGTTTCCCTGGGTTTGTTGGCCGCGAGGCCTCGGTGTCCGCCGTTGTATGCCGCCACCGCGCCTTCCACCCCGTATTCCTCGACCAGCCGGCTCATGTACCGGGCGGCCGCGTTGATATTTTTCTGGGGATTGAAGCGGTCGTCCAGTTTCATCAGCTTTTGGGGGTTTTCCTTGGCCAGTTGCTGGATTTCCTTGGCGTATCGGGAATAAAGAGCCCAAGCGCCCCGCTGGCCGATGTCTTCGGGGAAAATGTATCCTTTTTCGTTGTATATTCTCAGGCCCAACCGGCGGGCGGTCAGCGGCATGATCTGCATCAGGCCGGCCGCGCCCACGGGGCTGACCGCCAAATTCTGGCCGCCGGACTCCACGGACAGCATCCGCTTGAACACCTGTTGCGGCAGGTTGGGATAGCGTTTGAGTGCTTTATCCAGGAAACCGGCGATTTCGATCGGGGAATAAACCGTTTTCAGCATGGGTCCCAGACGATCGAAGCCTTCGTAGGATAAAATGGCCATCAGGGTTCGTTCTTCGGAAATCAGAATTTCCAGTTCGGTGCCGGCCACCACTCGTTTGGGGTCTTCAATGTCGTTGCGGTAGGCGATTTCCTGGACGAACTGAACCATGGAGATGGAAAGGCGCCGCTGCGTCTTGATCTTTTCGGCGATGGAATACAGGCTTTCCCCGTCCTTGACCGTATATAAAACTTTTTTGGGCCTGGAATCATAATCCGCCGCGGGTGGTTCCCCGGTTAAATCGCTTAAACGGATTTGATCGGCCAGGCGGAATGGATCGTCCATGTCGGTCATACGATAATCGGGCAGGGGGGGCTGGGTCGGTCTGATGAATTGGGACAAGGGAATCAGGAGCGGCGAACCGGCCGCGATTTTTTTGGGGTCTTCCACGTTGTTTTCCAGAACGATGCCTTGGCGGATTTCGGCCGGGTCTTCGGCCAGATCATACATCTGCTTGATTTTCCAGGCGATCATCCGGAGGTTTTCGCCTCGTTCCACGGTATAGAGGCAATCGTTCCTGGGCGGGACCTGATCCTCCTTTTCGAATCGTTTTAAAAGCCGCTCCATTTTTTGTTCGTAAGTCAGGGCGGGGGGCTGGGGTGGATGTGTTTTTTCACCGGGAAGATGGACGATCAGCCATCCGGCCAGAACAGCCAGGACGGCTCCCAAAACCAGCAGAAGTGCCTTTTGAAAACCCGATCCTCCTCCGGGGGAAGGAGTTCCGGTCCCTGGGCTATGGGAGGGGCCGGTTGGTGTCATCAATCGTCCATGACCTCCGAATAATGGAATAACCTGGGCGCCGCGCCTTCGGGCCGTCCCTTCGGTTTATAAAAACCTTGGCCAGGAATAGTAGGCCACCATAGCAAAAGCCCCGCCGGTTTGTCCATCCTTTGGGACGGACATCTGAAAAGCCAGGATCAGCCTGGTATTTTTTGAAGCAAACCGCGGGCTTCCCGGAATCCTGGATTGATCGTCAAGGCCCGGTTCAGGGCCTGGCGGGCTTCGGTCCAGCGCCGGATTTCAAAATAGGTCCGCCCCAGATTGAAATACAAGTGTTCATCACCGTCTTCCTGGGTCAGGGCTTTCTGGTACAACCCGATGGCGGGTTCCCATTTCCCTTGGCGCCTCAAGGCCATGGCCAGCCGGTTCACGAAATGAAGGTCGCTGGGATATTGGCTTAAAAGCTGGGAAAAAACCGATTCGGCCCGTTCGAAGTCGCCCGCCGCCATCAGACATTCGCCCAAAACCGCAGGGTGGTCGGGATTAGCCGGGTCCAGGGCCATGGCTCGCTCCGAGGCGCGGATGGCTTTTTCCATTTGGCCAAGTTCCAAACAAGCGCGGGCCAGCCCGGCATGGGCCCGGGGCAGGGTGGGAAGGTCCGTCACGGCTTCTTCAAGCATCACCGCGGCTTCCTCCGGTTCCCCTTTTTCAAGCAACAGCAATCCGATTTCGGTTTTCATGCCCGCCGCCCGCCGCCGCGTTTGGTCCATAAGCCGTTCCTGGAGTTCCAGGGCCTTGTCCAAATGGCCTTTTTGAAGCATGTCCTCCAGTTCGTCGGCCAGTTCTTCCGGCCAAGCCTGGCCCGGATCGAGGGGCGGGATAACGCGGGCCACTTTTTCTTCGAACGCGTCCTGGTTGAACGCGCCCAATAAAATGGCGTCGACGCCCAATTGCCGCGCCAAAGCCAGTTGGGGACCGCTGGGCGGAGTGCCGATAAAGATCGCGGGCTGGTGGCGGGATGCTTTTCGGCCTCTCAGGGCGGCCAATACTTCCGGGCCGCTGGAACCGGCCAGTTCCCAGGACGCTACCAGAAATTGTTCCGGCGCCCGGTCCAGCACCTTGATCGCGGCGTACCCGTCCGTCACCCGGATCACATGGAAAAAGCCCATGTCCCGGAGGCGCTCCAGTATTCGGTCGGCCGTGAAGTTGTCCTCGACGGCCACCAGGAATGATGTTTCCGGTCCCTTCATCGCCGCGTACCTTACACGGCTTGGCTTCCCTTGGCAAGCCTCTGGGGATTGATCCGGGAGCGGGGATGAATTACACTGGCGGTCCTGATCGGTTAGCCGGAAGACTTTGGAGCGTGGGGCATGGACAAAAGCACTTTGAAGGTGGTGGTGGTCAACGGCAGCCAGATGCTGCGGACCATCATCCGCGATTCATTGAAAAAAACCGGGTTCGGACCCATGAAGTCGTCGGAAAACGGCGAAACGGGCCTAAGGCTGGCCGCCGCCGATCCGCCGCATCTGATCATCGCGGACTACAGCCTGGCCGATATGACCGGCCTGGAACTCCTTGAAAAAGTCCGCCAAAACCCGCGTTTGGCGGAAACCGCCTTCATCCTGATCTCTTCGGAACCGGAGCAATGCCGGGTGGCCCTGGCCGCCGAGCATCGGGTGAGCGCGTATATCGTCAAACCGTTTTCCAACCAGACCCTCATTGAAAAAGTGAACCGGGTTCTGGAACGGACCCTCACTCCTTCCCATGGGTTGACGGCGTACCGGTCCGCCAACCGGCTGGTTCGGGAAGGCAAGGTGGATGAGGCCCTGGCTCAGTACCGCCAAGCCTTGGGCGCCACTCAATACGCCATGGCCGCGGTTTATTACCGGATCGGCCAGGTGCTGGAAACGTGCAACCGCACCGATGAGGCCGAAACGAATTATCTTTCGGCCGTCCGCCGGAGCAACCGGTATGTCGAAGCCTTCGATGCCCTGGGAGACTTGGCCGATCGTCGGGGAAGCCACCATGCGGCGGTGGAGTACCTTGGCCAAAGCACCAAAATTTCTCCGCTCAACGCGGCCCGGCAGCTCAAATACGGGGAATCCCTTTTGGCCGCCGGGGATTATTCCGGAGCCGAAAAAGCGTACCGGGCGTCCTTGGACCTGGACCCCATGCAGAAAACCTATCTGCTCAACCGCATGGGCATTGCCATGTGGCGCCAAAAGAGGCTCCGCGAAGCCAAAGACTGCTTTTTGCAAGCATTGGATACGGCTCGGGAGGAAAAGGAAACCATCCATTACAACCTGGCTCAGTGCCTGATCGATCTCGATGATCGTTCCTCCGCCCGCCATCACCTGGAAAAAGCCTTGGAACACAAAGAGGACTTTCCAGAAGCCCGGGTGCTGCTCAGCAAACTGGGCCCGGCCTGAGACCGGACCAGTTAGCGGGGAATATTGAAATATTTTGGTGAATTAGGGGTTGTTTCCAAAAACGGAATTTTGTCCAAGATCAAGGAGGCCGCGGCTTTGAACCCGCGGGAATAGTTGACCTGTTTTGAGGAATTCAAAGCAAGGCCGACACCCAAGATTGGGCAAAAGGACTCTTTAGAAACAGCCCCTAAAAAAATGGCATGGAATAACGGCGCCTGGACCCATCGCCCTACGGGGATCACTTGGGCGCCGGCTTTTCTTCCCGATCCGGCAGGTGGAGCGCCTTGAGGAATCGTTCCTGAAAATCCGGTTCAAGAGTGAGTTCCACCGGTTCCAGGCGGCCGGCCAGAACCTGGGCTTCCCGGCGTTGAGTCCGGTCCCAAAGGGCCAGACGGCATCCGTCGCCGGCGGCGTTGCCCACGCTGAAAATGTTTTTTATGGGCATGGGCGGAAACAGGCCCATGGTCAGGGCGTGGTGCTTGTCCACATGAGCCCCGAAAGACCCCGCGATGAGCGTCCGGTCCGGTTTCGTCCAACCCATCCGTTTTAAAAGCAAACAGGTTCCGGTAAAAAGCGCCGCCTTGGCCAGTTGGATGGCTCGGACATCCTTTTGAGTCACCACCACGTCCCGGCCCATGGCCGTTTCTTCCGACCAAGCCAAAACGAATTCCTTGATGCCCGTTACGGGATGAGTCCGCACGCGGCCGCCCCAGGAGGAATCCTCCGTACTTCCGCCGGTCCCCGTCGATTTGGGTGAGACCGGACCCGTGAGTGGGACCGCCGAAGCGGAGGGTTCGGACGTTTTTTTGAACGCCCCGGATTTGTCGATCAAGCCGGCGGTATACAATTCGGCCAAAACGTCCAGAACGCCGCTCCCGCAGATTCCCCGAACCCCCATGGCCTCGGGATGGGAGTACGACCGCCAGGCCGGCCGGCTCACCACCTTGTAGTCCACGGCCCGGGCCGCTGAATCGATGCGGACTCGCTCGATGGCCCCGGGTTCCGCCCGCATGCCGCATTCGATATGCGCGGCCTCGAAGGCCGGTCCGGTGGCCGAAGACGCGGAGACCAGCCGGTCCCGGTTTCCCAGAACGATCTCGCCGTTGGTGCCGATATCAATGAGCAGAACGCGGTCGTCGGCTTTATGGAGGTTCCAGGCCAGCGCCCCGGCCACGATGTCCCCACCCACGTACGCGGCGGGGCAGGGCATCACGAACATCCGGGCGCCGGGATGGACGGCCAGCCCCACGTCCCGAGCTCGGATTTCGAGCCCTTCGTGGAACGCCGGAACAAAGGGGATCACCCCCAGGGGACCGGGGTCCAGGCCCAGAAAAAGGTGGGTCATGGTGGTGTTGCCGGCGATCACCACGTCTTCGATGTCCTGGGCGGCCAGAGGCGCCCCCAAAGCCGCTCCGGCTTCGGCCAGAGCTTCGGCGATCAGGCGGTTCAAGCCGTCCACTACCGCCGCTTGAAGTTCGGCCGCGGCTTCCGACCGGCCGGCGGCATACCCGGTCCGGGCCATAACATCGTCACCGAAGCGGACCTGAGGATTCAGCCCGGACGCGGCCGCCACGGTCCGAGTGGACCCCAGGCCGCACAGGTACACGGCCAGAGTGGTAGTGCCCAGGTCAATGGCCAGGCCGAACCCGGGATCCCGGTGACCGGCCAGGACCCGGATGATCTCCCGATCCTGGAACACCCGGACCGTGATCCGTCCCGATTCGGCCCGAAGCGCCGGCCCCAGCTCCTTTAGCGCCGCCAGGTCCATGGTCAAGCCGGAGAGATCGTGCCCGGCGGCCAGGGCATCAAGCAGCCGTTCCAGGTCCGCTTGGGGATCGGCCAGGGAGGGTTCGGGGACGGTGACGTGGCAGGACCGTACGGCCGGGTCGAGGGGGGAAGCCAGCGGCCGGGGCGCTTTGCTGGTGGCTGGTTTCCCGGCCAGCGAGGTTTCGGGTACGAACACCACTTGGCCGGGTTGGACCGGAGTTTGGCAGGCCAGCAGGTCGGTTTCGCCG